>JAJXTM010000061.1 GCA_021783875.1 Bacteroidota bacterium | reverse complement strand
CCTGATGAAAAACCTCGATTATATACTTCTACTAATTCCGATAAAAGTTCTTTTTTTGTTTCGGGGGTAAGCTTTCCTTCAAAATAAAGATCTATTGCCTTCCTATATACAGAGACTACTTTTGCAACATACTCGGGGCTTCTTTTTCTCCCTTCTATTTTAAAAGAATCGATTCCGGATTCAATTAATTGATCAATAAATTCAATAGTACATAAATCCTTAGGCGATAACACATAATCTGTTCCAATAATCATAGATTTATCAATTGAATGGTCTATGATTTCATATTCTCTCCTGCATGGTTGTATGCACTCTCCCTTATTTGCGCTTTTCCCGAAAAGATGGTGGCTCATAAAGCATCTGCCACTTACAGCGATGCACATAGCTCCGTGAATAAATGCTTCGATTTCAAGGTCAGTTGATTTACGGATTTTTTTTATTTCTTCAAGCGAACATTCACGGGCAAGGACCACTCTTACAGCACCAAGACTTTTGTAAAAATTAGCGCTTAGAGAATTTGAGACGGAAGCCTGCGTTGATATACAAAACGGCATTTCATATTTCTTGCATATTTCTGAAATAGCTAAATCCCAGCATATAACCCTATCAATTCCCGAAATTTTGCAGGCTGAAATAATATCTTCCGCCTCTGAAATTTCCTCTTCATATACTAGCGTATTAAGAGTAAGATAAGTTTTTACGTTTCGCTCTTTACAATATGCAGAAATTTTTGGAAGCTCTTCCGTAGTAAAATTAACTGCCTTCGCCCGCATATTTAATTTTTCAACGCCGAAGTATACCGCATTTGCCCCTGAATGAACAGCAGTAGTTAGCATTGTCCAATTACCTGCGGGAGCCATCAATTCAGGAATATGGGTTTTTCGAGCTTTGGGTGAAAGATGCTCGGATTCAGATATTATTTGCTTCATGAACCTAGTCTTATTATTTAATTGTGATTATGTTCCTTGTTCTTCCCAAACTTTACTAATTTCAATAATAACTTTTACTGCCATCTCCATATCCTGTATAGCAACCCATTCTAATTTTGAATGATATGAATGTTCGCCAGCAAAAATATTAGGAGTAGGCAGGCCCATAAATGAAAGTCGTGAACCGTCAGTCCCGCCGCGGATTGGATTTTGAATTGTTTTTAGTCCTAATCGAGTCATTGCAGTCAATCCGTTTTGAGCTACTTCTGGGTATTGGTCAAGTATTTCGCGCATATTCCTATATTGCTCGGTAATTTCAAATTCGTATCTGGCACCCGGGAATTTACTAATTGCCTTATCTGCTAATTCCTTAAGAAGATTTTCATATTCAGCTAATTTATGCGTTTCAAAATCCCTAATGATGAATTTCAATATAGTAGATTCTTCATTTCCGTTAAAACCGGTACAATGTACATAACCTTCTCTTTTTTCAGTAGTTTCCGGAGACAATCTTTCTTTTGGAAGACTTTCAATTATTGCAGTGCCGACTTTTATTGAATTTACCATTTTCCCTTTTGCATAGCCAGGGTGAATATTCTTACCGTGGATTTTTATGGTTACTGCATCTGCACTAAATGACTCAATCTCAACTTCACCTCTGGTTTGCCCATCAACTGTATATGCACAGAATGCACCGAATTTTTGTACGTCAAATTTTTCCGTACCTCTTCCTACTTCTTCATCTGGAGTAAAACATATTTTAATATCCCCATGCTTAATATCGGGGTGTGTAAGAAAATAATTTACGGCATCCATAATTTCTGCTACACCTGCTTTATTGTCGGCTCCGAGTAAAGTTGTCCCGTCTGTTGTAATTATGTCAAATCCAATCATATCGGCAAGGTCAGGATTATCATCTGCTTTAATTATTTGATTCGGATCATTTAATAATTTTATATCTCCTCCCTTATAGTTCTTCAGGATTTGAGGATTAACATTTGCGCCTGTAACAGCGGGCGAAGTGTCAACATGTGCAATGAAACCTATGGCAGGGACTTTTTTATCCGAATTTGACGGAAGAGTAGCCATAACATAACCCCACTCATCTATTGCCGCATCTTTTATACCTAAATCTTGAAGCTCTTTTGCTAAATCGGCAAGTAAAATTTTTTGCTTTTCAGTTGATGGAAAACTAGTTGATTCTTCATCTGATTGCGTATCGTATTTTACATATTTTAAAAATCTATCCACACAGGTAAATTTATATTTTGGGTCGAACATGATAACCTCACTTAAATAATATTGCTAAAAAATTTGAATTTTAATCAATTCAGTTTTAACTCAAAATTTCTTATTGGAAATTTAAGTTTTATTCTTCTTTTCCCAAAGTAATATAATTATTGAAAATTTACGGGAAGATTAGTTATTGATTAAAAGAATTATTAATTCAAGTATTAATTAATTCTTAATATTTAAAAAGCTATGGAATTTATATCATTATTCATTTAGCTTGCAGTAATAATAATAAAAAAAAAGTGAAATTTTATGAAAAAGATATTGCTATTATTTGTTATTTATTTTTTAGTTATTACAAATTATGCTGAATTTACATATTCTCAGCCAAAACCCTCTCATATAGTAATTGTAATATTAGAAAATCACTCATTTGACCAAATAGTTGGATCGAAAAATTCTCCATACATTAATTATTTGATAAATAATAAATCCTGTGCGCTTTTTACAGAGTCATATGCAGTTACTCACCCTAGCCAGCCAAATTACCTTGCACTATTTTCAGGTTCTGTTAATGGAGTTGCAGATGATCAATTGCCTGAAACTTTTCCCTTTAATACTCCAAATTTAGGCGCAGAGTTATTGAAGAATGGATATTCTTTTGCTGGTTATAGTGAAGACTTACCTGAAGTGGGCTTTAATGGTAAATTTTCAGGTCCTTATGCGAGAAAACATAACCCATGGGTAAACTGGCAAGATTCCAAAATTAATGGGATTCCTAAGAGAGATAACTTACCATTTACTTCATTCCCAAAAGATTATAAATTATTGCCGGATGTCTCCTTTATTATTCCGAATCAATTGAACGATATGCATGACGGGAAAGAACCCGAAAGAATTATTAGATCCGATGCTTGGCTTAAAAAGAATCTTGATGGATATATTCAATGGGCAAAGAAAAATAATAGTCTTTTTATACTAACGTTTGATGAAGATAATAATACCTCAACCAATAAAATAACTACATTATTTGTGGGTCAAAAAATAAAGGGCGCAACATATAACGAAAAGATAAATCATTTTTCTATACTAAAAACAATTGAAAAAATGTATAATCTTCCTTATGCCGGGGAAAGTTCGGAAGCAAATCTAATTAGAGATTGCTGGATAATAAAATAATTAATGAGTTCCATTTCAAAAATTATTATATTGTCTCATATATAATAAGATATTTTTGATTTATTTATGAGAAAAGACTTTTAATTCCGGTTTCTAAAACCATTTAACATGAAAAAAGAATCCAAAATTAGAACAAGCCTAAGGGTCAAATTGACAATTGCTTTAGCAACAGTATTGTTAATTGCTTTAATGTTCCCCAAAGGAGAATCAATTGATTCAGAAGTTGCAGTAGGAACAATCTGGATTCATGATGATTTAATAGCTCCTTTTAGTTTTCCTATTTTAAAAGATTCCCAAGTTTATGATTCTCAAATTAAATCTGCAGCCCAAAGCGTATTCCCAGTATTTTTAGAAAATAATCTTATTGTAAAAAAAGAAATTGATTCTGTCTATGCTTATGGAAGCTTTTTATCAAAAGATATTCAAAAAAAAATAACTAATCCGCAGATTAAAGAGCAAAATACTACCTTCCTTTCTACTGCATCTTATGATTTCCTTAAAAATTCGATAAAAAATAAAAAGAATGATCTTTCTGTTTTGATCCGTGAAAATATTACACTTCAAGCGGTTAATATTTTAAAGTCAATATATAATAAAGGAATAATTGATTCTGATTCTACCCCAATAGACAATGACACAATATCAATTCGAATAGGCAGTGTCGATAAGATTGAAAAATTAAATCATATTTATGGAATTAGCTCCGCTAAAGCTCAGGCAGACAATATTATTCAGAAGCTGGAAGTTTCACAGGGATTTAAGAAAATATTATTTGAATATTGCTCCTACTTTATTAAAGCCAATATTGTTTTTAGCCCCCAATTGACGAAAGAAGAAAAACAACAAGCTGAAAGTAATGTCTCAAAATACAGCGGAATTATAAATGAAAACGAGAGAATAATTGCAAAGCATGACCGTATAACAAAAGATGTAAAATTAAAAATTGACTCTTATAAAGAAGCAATGGGCGAACAAGCAGGAAGCGAGGGTACTATATTACAATTTTTGGGTCAAGTTCTGCATATTTCCTCCCTCTTGACTCTATTGGTTATATATCTATTCCTTTTTAGGAAAAGAATATTTAATGATAATATAAAAATTCTTCTATTAGTTATTAATATTATTTTTGTTTCTGCTATCGCATTTTTAATTAATCAAGTTTCTGTTAATTTTCCTCTTCAATTCTTGATTTTCATGCCCGTAGCTTCAATGCTTTTAACTATAATTTTTGATTCAAGAGTAGGATTTTATAGTACAGTAGTTATAGTATTGATATTAGGTGCCTTGCGCAGTAATGATTATACTTTTTCAGCAATGAATTTATTCGCAGGTGCCTTAGCGGTTTATTCTGTCCGTGATATTAAAAATCGTTCACAAATATTTAGGTCATTTGTTTTCATTCTTATTGGATATATTATTGCAATTTTGGCTTACGGTCTTGAAAGATTTGCTCCTGCTCATATTATGCTTATTGAAATTGCTTTTGCCGGAACCAATGCCTTAATCAGTCCGATTCTTACTTATGGATTATTAGTATTTTTTGAAAAGATTTTTAATATAACAACAGATTTAACTTTAGTTGAGCTGTCAAATCTTGACAGACCGTTACTTAAAGACTTAGCTAGAAGAGCACCGGGAACTTTTAGTCATTCGATGACAATGGGAACTCTCGCTGAAGCTGCGGCTGAAAGTATCGGAGCTAATCCGCTTTTAGCTAGAGTAGGCGCTTATTATCATGATATCGGCAAGACAATCATGCCTCAGAATTTTGTTGAGAATCAATTAAATAATATAAATGTTCATGAAAATTTATCACCGGAAGAAAGTGTCAGTCTGATAGTCCGCCACGTTAAAGAAGGGATATTACTTGCTGAGGAATATAAATTGCCTAGGGAAATTATTGATTTTATTCCAATGCATCATGGAACTGCAGTTATATATTATTTCTTTGATAAAGCAAAAAAATTGTACGGAGAAGAAAAAGTAGATATTAATAATTACCGGTATCCGGGACCCAAGCCAAGTACAAAAGAAACAGTAATTGTCATGCTTGCAGATAGTTGTGAGTCGGCAGTTAGATCAATTGAAGATTCGGATCCTGCAAAAGTTGAAAATGTTATTAATAATTTAGTTCAGGAAAGAATTGAAGGGGATCAGTTAGATAATGCGCCAATAACATTATATGATCTAACTAAAATTAAAGAATCCTTTGTAGGAATTCTTGTAGGTCAACAACATCGCAGAATTAGATATCCTAAACAGGAAGAATTAGAAAAGAAATTCGACGATAAACAGGAATAATGGAAATCTTTTTGAAGGAATATTTATCGCTCATCAGAATTGAAAAGAATCTTTCCCGGAATACAATTGCTGCTTACAAAAATGACTTAACATCGTTTTTCCGTTATCTAAATAATTTTGGAATTTCAGATCCTTCTGATATCAGTTATCAACATTTATCGTCATTTTTCAAAGCGCTAAATAACATTGGCATCGCAAGCAGTTCTGCAGCAAGATATTATTCTTCAGTTAAAGGTTTTTTCCATTATTTAATCAAAAATAATTATATCAATAGCAATCCGGTCGAAAAACTTTCTTTGCCAAAATTGAAAAAAAGCCTGCCGACTGTGCTTTCTGTCAGAGAAGTTGATCAAATACTATCTCAACCGGATATAGAAAATAAACTTGGTCTAAGAGACAAAGCGGTTCTGGAACTTTTATACGCTTGCGGTACAAGGGTATCGGAACTGATTAATCTTAAGATTTCAGATCTTTATTTTTCTGAAGAAATAATTCGGGTTTTCGGAAAAGGTTCAAAAGAAAGATTAATTCCTGTCGGAAGCAGCGCGATAAACTGGGTAAATAAATATTTGGTTGAAAGCCGGGTACTTATTCAAAAGAAAATTAAAAGCGAAAATTATGTTTTCTTAAATAATCGCGGATCCAAATTATCACGAATGGGAATTTGGAAAATTGTTAATAGATATTCTGCTGAAGCAGGAATGTCTAAGCAAATACATCCTCATACATTTAGACATTCTTTTGCAACTCATTTGCTTGAAGGCGGCGCCGATCTTCGTGCGGTTCAGGAAATGCTTGGACATGTCGATATTTCAACCACACAAATTTATACACATATTGACCAAGAATATATTAAACAAGTTCACAAAGACTATCATCCAAGAGGATAAATTGACCGGAATACACATAACTGCAAAATTAATATCTTTCATTTCGTTTCTACCGCTATTTTTCATATCAATTTCAATTCATGAATTTGCACATGCCTTTGTTGCGAATATGAAGGGAGATGATACTGCTAAAAATCTTGGGAGATTGACTTTAAACCCCTTTAAACATGCAGATTTGTTCGGAACTTATATCATGCCGCTTGCTTCATTAGCTTCAGGATTTGCCTTGATTGGATGGGCTAAGCCGGTTCCAGTCAACCGATCAAAATTTAAGGATCCTTATAAAGACGATGCCTTGGTTTCTGCTGCCGGACCGGTCTCTAACTTAATACTTGCAATAATTTTTCTAATATTATTTACTATTGTATTTCATTCAAGTTTAAATAGTTCAAAATATGTCTTAAATTTTCTTTGGTACGGAGTTTTCCTAAATGTTTTCCTTTTCGCTTTTAATTTAATTCCAATTCCGCCTTTGGACGGTTCCTTTATATTATTTGATCTTTTCCCAAACGCATATACTGCTCAAATATTAAAACTTGGCTTATATGGTTCGATAATTCTTATGTTTCTTATATATAGTCCTCTTTGGTCTTATTTTATGAATTTCATAAACTTAATATTAAGTTTGCTTTTGAAAATTGCTGGCTTTAATTGATGGCAAGGTTTGGATTCATTTATCCTTTATTGATATTGCTTTTTGTGGCTGTTTTTTATGGTTGCTCTGACAAAAATAGCGACCGGAAGCACGAAAATCGATCTCCTCAAAAAACAAAAACTAGTACTGAGGATATAAGTTCATTCTTTTTTGTAGGAACTATAAAAAAAAATCCCGGATTATATAAATTCAATATTAATGAAAGAAAAACAACACGGGTTTGGTCTAATCCTATAGAGAAAGTAATTGAACTATCATATTCGGCAAATAAGAAATACGCTTTTTTCTTGACTGCTGAAAATATTGGGAGACTTGGAGTATTCCCATATCTGTCTGATGTAAGACTATATTTTATTGATACTTTTAGCTCTGAGGTTTCGTTTATAAAATTTCTCGGAAGCGGATTACAGATATATACATCATGGGAATCAAAAACGGTTTTTAAGATTATTTTCAATTGCCCGGATAAAAAAATAGTCACCTATATAGATCAGAAAACAAAATTTTATAATGTTCTTGGAAAAGAATTGTCAAACCAATTAAAGATTTTCGATTTAACCAAAGACGGATATCCCAAACCGGCAATAAAGAAAAATCAGAAATATTCATTTGATAAAGGATTAAATATTTTTTATACTGATTCCACAAAATCAATTTCGATTAATCAAAGTTCTCATTTTGGAAACAAATTATCAATTAATTCGGATCAGCCGATTGGATACTCTGAATATTATAGTAAAAGTGAGTATCTATTCTTTTCAACAACTAGTAATTCTCTTCTTGATAATGGAATATCAAATAACAATTCGGAAGAGTCAAATATTTATATGTATTCTGCAAAAGAGAATAAAATTATAAAAAACTGGGTAGGAAAAGGAATAAAAAATTTTATTATTGTTAATGATTATTTGGTGTTTGATGAAGGATATCAAAAAGATTCTAAAATAAAAATTATTGAAATTAACACACAAAAAGATTTTTTTATAATTAAACTAAAAGGCGGTTGCGGCTTAAGAAATATTCCGCAGATTCCGTATAACCAGAATTAATGAATACTTACAAAAGAATACTAAAATTTGTTAAGCCATATTGGAGGCATCTTGCTATTTCAATTGTTTGTACAATTTTCTTTGCTATCTTTAACGGGCTCTCAGTTTATCTAACCATTCCATTGCTTGATACATTATTCCAGCAGCAAGGTGTGCAGCCTGAAGTTTCTCAATCGATATCGATAGATCAGGCGAAAGGAGTTTTGCCGGATTGGATAATGAATTTTGAAAAAGATATAACAACTTCGTTTAATAATTTTGTTTTCGAAGGAAATAAAATAGACGCCTTGTTTAGAATTGTAATGCTTGTTTTAATAACATTCTTTATAAAAAACATATTCGGATATTTTCAATCATATTTCCTTGCTTATGTAGAACAAGGAACGATGAAAGATATTCGTGATAAGGCTTATATCCATCTACATCAATTACCTATGAGCTTTTTTAAGCAAGAAAGAGTGGGAAACTTAATTTCGCGGATTACAAATGATGTTACTGTAGTACAAAATAGTATTTCAGCAACTTTCTTAAATATGATTAGGGAACCACTTTCTATAATTGTTTTTATTGGGATAGCATTAAGTATTAGCTGGCAGTTGACTCTGCTGGCATTTATTATTCTTCCGTTTTCCATGTTGATTATTGCTTGGATTGGATTAAAATTAAGAAAATACAGCGCAATAGTTCAGGCAAAAATGGCTGATATAACAAGCATACTTCAGGAAATTATTTCCGGTGTTAAAATTGTTAAAGCCTTCGGTATGGAAGATTATGAAGATCAAAAGTTTACTAAAGAAACAAAAAGCTTTTTTAAAACAATGTTGCGAATATATAGAATTAGAAATGCCTCCTCGCCAATAACCGAATTTCTAAGTGTGGCAGTTGGTGCAGTTATTATTTATTATGGCGGTGTTTTAGTTCTACAGCATAATTCACTTAAAGCAAGCGAATTTATTACATTTTTATTTGCTATATTTCAATTAATGCCGCCGATTAAAGAATTAAGCAGTGTTAATAATAGAATTCAGGAAGCTAGTGCTGCCGCTGATCGAATATTTGAAATTCTCGATACAGAACCTTTAATTAAAGATAAAATCGGAGCTGTCGAAATAAAGAGTTTTTCTGAAAGCATAAAATTTGATCATATTTATTTTCACTATGATGATTCATCGGAATTAGTTCTGAATAACCTAAATTTTACTGTTAAGCGCGGTGAAATTATTGCCCTTGTAGGTCCTAGTGGAGGCGGGAAATCTACTTTTGTGGATTTAATCCCAAGATTTTTTGACCCTTCGGAAGGAAGAATTTTGATAGATAATGTTGATATTAAAGATATTAAAATTAAAAGCCTTCGCTCATTGCTTGGTATTGTTACACAAGAAACATTTCTGTTTAACGAGTCGATAAAAAGTAATATTGCTTATGGATTAGGTAATTATCCTTTTGAAAAAATTATTCAGGCTGCTAAAACAGCTAATGCCCATGAGTTCATAATGGAAATGTCAGAAGGTTATGATACTGTGATTGGCGAGCGCGGTTTAAAGATTTCCGGTGGTCAACGGCAAAGAATTTCTATTGCCAGAGCATTGCTGAAAAATCCAGAAATAATGATTTTTGATGAAGCTACATCGGCATTGGATAATGAATCTGAACTTCTAGTACAAGAGGCAATTGAAAGATTAATGATTAATAGAACCACTTTTGTAATTGCCCACCGGCTTAGTACTATTAGAAACGCTACCAGAATTTTAGTACTTGATAAAGGTTCTATAATTCAAACTGGAACTCACGATGAATTAATAAATGATTCTGAAGGTCTATACAGGAAATTTTATGAAATGCAATTTAGAGATTAAATGTTTTTATGATTCGTTCTAAATTTAATCTAGATATTATATTTTATCTTTTTGCAGCTGCAGCTTTTAGTATGATGATTTCGCTTTTCATTATTCAGCTTTTTGCAGGTTTACTCTCATTGTTTTGGCTTTTTGAATCTTATGAAAATAAGAAAAAAGCATTTAATATATTTTCATTACTTTTAGTAATTTTTGGTATTATCCGAATTCTTTCAATCCTTTTATCAAATTTTCCGTCTGTTAGTTATACTTCATTTTATAAAGATGCACTATTCTATTTTAGTTTTTTTTCAATGAGTTTTTATTCGCAAGCATTGGAAAAAGATAAAATCCGGAAGATAATAGATATATTTATTATAGGAGCTCTATTAGTAGCGCTAATCGGAATTCTTCAATTCAATCTGAAACTTGTAGAAAGAGCAGAAGCTTTTTCATCAGGTTATGCTACATACTCTTCTTTTTTGATAGCTGCTCTTGGGCTATTTACTTTTATTCCTTATAGAAGATTGAAAAAATTAAAATGGATTTTATTTCCATTCGGAATATCAATCTTTCTATCTGGAATTATTACTTCGCAAGGCAGAACAAATATTGTGATTGCAATTACTATTATAATTATTGCAATTATCCTTAAAAAAATAAATTTTAGATCTGTCATAATAATTGTTGTGCTAACGGTGGCTATTTCATTCATTTCTTTTTCAAATAATAAAAAAGAGATAACGCAAAGAGTTGAAAATCCCGCTACTCTTTCTGATAGAAATATTATATTGAAAGGAGCTGAATATCTGGCATTTAATCATCCCTTATTGGGATATGGTCCACGCACATTTCATCAAATTTTCCCTTTTACAAATCAATTGGCAGATAAGCGTATTGGAAGCTGGCATAATGATTTTATCCAGGTTTATTTTGAAAGCGGGATATTGGGTCTTTTAGCATTTTGTGCTTTAATTACTTCTGCCCTATGGCTTTCATTTAAATTTTATTATTCGGAAAAAATTAATTTAGATAATAAAAATATGTCCTTTGGAATATTCTTAGCCATTACAGCATTAGTTCTATCTGCACTTACAGCAGGTTTTATTGATTCTCCTGTTCTTTCAATAGAATTTGCTTTTTTTGTTTCCCTTTTACCGGCTCAAATTGTTCTTCCGCAATTATTTCCTCTTGATAAGAACGAATAAAGAGAAAATGGGTTAGAATGTTTATTAAATTAAATTACCATATTTGGAGAATTGTCAATGGAAAATAACGTATCCGAAATTTATAAATTAGCTGATAAATTGTCTTCACAGGTAAATAAAAAAGTTCCTGAAATAGGAATAATATTAGCTGCCGGGCATGGGAAAAGAATAAAGTCACAAAAATCAAAAATGCTGCATAAGATATGGGAAATACCCACTGTGGAACGTGTGTTTAATGCTTGCCGTAATGGAATTGAAAACATTAATTTAATAATTGTTGTCGGAATAAAAGCCGAAGATGTTATGCACGTAATTGGCAAAAGAGAGTCGACTATTTTTGCTTTTCAAGAAAAACAGAACGGTACCGGACATGCTGTCCAGGTAGCATTAGAAAAAATTAAACCAAATGATTTTGATGGCGTGGTTTATATTCTCCCCGGGGATATGGGTTTGATAAATGATGAAACTATGCAGTCTTTTCGGGAAGAATTTATTAAAAGTAATTCGGATATGATGGTACTAACAGGAATTTTTGAAGGCAATCCCAAAGAAAATTCCTATGGTCGTATTATTCGAGTTAAACAAACTGATATTGAAGGGCAATCTTCAGATAAGGATTGGGGTAAGGTAATTGAAATTATGGAACACAAAGAGATCCTATCTCTTTCTGAAAGCGAACCTTATTTAGTTAAGTTTAATAATAGAACTTATGCCTTCTCAAAAAAGG
>JAJXTM010000060.1 GCA_021783875.1 Bacteroidota bacterium | reverse complement strand
AAATCAAAAGAAATCCGAAGCCTTCCTTATAATTTCTAATAACATCCTGTTTATTTTCTAGCAGATATGCAAGGTGAATGATTAAAATCAGTTTTGCAATATCGGCAGGCTGGAAGCTAAAAATACCTAAATGAATCCATCTGCCCGCACCTTTAATTTCCGGAGCTATAAATAAAGTCAACAGTAATAAACCTGAAATACTAATAATTGCAGGTTTGCTTAACTTTTTGTAAGTATTATAAGGTACAGCGCTAAAGAAAACTAAGCAAAATATTCCAAAGATAACTCTTGTTACATGAGAATTAAATAAATGGAATAAGCTGTCAAATCTGAACTCGCTATAAGTGCTGCTAGCGCTCATGACTATTATTAAGCCGAGGAGCATCAGAATAAACACATCAAAAAATATTATTAGTGCTAATTTTTTCATTTATAAATTATTTACAATTTCTTTAAATACTTTTCCGCGATGTTCATAACTATTAAACATATCAAAGCTTGCGCATGCCGGAGATAATAGAACAATTTCGTTCTGGCGAGCTTCTCTATTAGCTTCGGATACTGCATCTTCCAATGATTTAACAATTTCCACTTTAACTATTCCATGGAAAAAGTTAAATATTTTTTCAGAAGATGCACCGATAGCATAAATTTTTTTAACTTTTTCAAGGACCAAATCTTTTATTTGATTATAATCGTTACCTTTATCTAGACCACCGAGGATTAGGAATATCGGATCTTCATAACTTCGTAAAGCATACCAGACAGAATCAATATTAGTAGCTTTGGAATCATTAATATATTTAACTCCTTCAAGCTCCCTAACTAATTCCATTCTATGTTCAACCCCGGCGAAAGAGCTCAAAGCTTCTTTAATTTTATCGTTATTTCCTCCTAAAATTTTTGCGCTTATAATTGCAGCCATTGAATTTGCATAATTATGTTCTCCGTTTAATTTTATATCAGTTAAAGAACATGAAAATTGCAACTCGGAATTAAGGATGAAGTTTATACTTTCACCGGTTAAATAAGCTCCGTTTGTTTGATTTTCATGAAGAGAAAAATAGAATTTTTTTACGTTGGACCGGCCAAGCGAATTAATAAGTGACTCGCTATCTTTATTAATAATTAAATAATCGTCATTACTTTGATTCATATAAATTCTTAGTTTTGCATCAATATAATTCTTATATTTATTATCATAGCGGTTAAGATGGTCTGGGGTAATATTCAGAATCATAGCAATATAAGGTTTAAAACTCTCAATGAAATCAAGTTGAAAGCTTGAGACCTCAAGCACTACGATTTCATCGGGTTTAACATCAAGCGCTATTTCTGAGAATGCATTTCCTATATTACCGGCGACGTAAGTATTAAAACCGCAAGTTTTAAGAATATGTCCTGTTAAACTTGTTGTTGTTGTTTTACCGTTAGTTCCGGTTATTGCTATAATTTTTCCTTTGCAGAAGTATGAGGCTAATTCAATTTCGCTTATTATTTTAATTTTTTTATTAATAGCGTTCTGAATGATAAAAGAATTTGAAGGCACACCCGGGCTAATGACAATGAAATCACAATCAAATACTCTTTCGGAATGTTTTCCGATTTCGAATTCTATTTGGTTACTTACCAGAGTTTCAATTGAATCAAATAATTTTTCTTTGCTTCCGGAATCGCTTACAAACGGAATTCCGCCAAGATTCTTAATCATCTTAGCAGCACCGATTCCGCTTTTAACGGCACCAATTATCGATATTTTTTTATTTTTAATATCCATTATCTAATTTTAAATGAAGCTACACTTATAATAGCTAAAATAATTGCAATAATATAAAACCTAATAACAATTTTCGGCTCTGGCCAACCTAACATTTCAAAATGATGGTGAAGAGGAGCCATTTTAAAAATTCTTTTCCCCTGACCATATTTTTTCTTAGTATACTTAAAATAAACTCTTTGAAGAATTACCGAGATAGTTTCCATAAAAAATATTCCTCCAAGAATAGGAATCAGCAACTCTTTCTTTATTAAAACTGCAAGAATACCGAATGCCCCTCCAAGGGCAAGGGAACCAGTATCGCCCATAAATACCTGAGCAGGGTATGAATTAAACCATAGAAACCCTAGCGAGGCGCCGATGAGAGCAGCTATGTATACTGTTAATTCTCCGGAGCCCGGCAAATAAATTATATCCAGATAATTCGAATAGATTGCATTTCCTGATACATAGCTCATAAAAACAAGGGCAAGCATAACTATTATTGTTACACCGATTGCTAAGCCATCAAGTCCGTCCGTAAGATTCACAGCATTTGAAGTAGCCGTAACAATAAAAATGACAACGGGGATATACATAAAAGAAAAATTAAGATTCACATTCTTTAAGAATGGTACCGTTGTCAAAGAATGTATCCCGGAAAATTGCGGTGAAAAATAAATGACGGATCCTACTATAAGTCCAATTAAGACCTGCCCTAAAAGCTTATAGCGAGCTATTAAACCGTTTGGTAACTTTTTTATAACCTTTAAATAATCATCGAGAAATCCTACAACGCTTAGCCAAATTGTTCCGATAAGAATTAAAATAATATAAATACTTTTAATATCAGCCCAAAGTAGAACAGGAAGAATTACAGAGACTATAATAATGATTCCGCCCATAGTCGGAGTGCCTGCTTTTGACCAATGAAATTTTGGTCCATCGGCTTTTTTAGCCTCTCCGATTTGATGCTTTTGTAAAATTTTTATGATTTTTGGTCCTAAATAAATAGAAAGCAAAAGACCTGTTATTGCAGCAACTGCCATTCTAAAAGTTAGAAACCTGAATACTTTAAACCCGGGGGGGCTAAAAACTTTATTTATATATTCAAATAAATAGTAAAGCATTAATCATTCGCTTTGTTTTCAATTATTTTTTCAAATTCTTCCATTCTCATTCCCCTTGATCCTTTCACAAGCACTATTGAACCGGCAAAATCAAATTGAGATAAAAAAGCTTTCAAGGATTCCCGATTTCGGAAATGTTTACGCTCAATTTCATGATTTCCCAATTTTTTATAAAGGTTATTCATCAATGGACCAATAGTATAGACATAATTAATTTTATTTTTTATAATTTGTTTTGCTAATTCTTCATGAAACTTCACAGATTCTGCGCCCAGCTCAAACATATCGCCCAGCACTAGAATTTTTTTCTTATATATATTAATGGCCTTAATCAATTTAAATGCAGATTTCATTGACTCTGGATTTGCATTATAGGTATCATCTATAATAATATAATTTTTATTCTTAATGACGTTAAGTCTTTTATCAACTGGTTTAATTCTTTTCAGACCTGATACAATATGATTTTTCTTTAAGCCTAAATTTAATCCGACAGAAAGTGCCGCAATAAAATTTTTCGCGCTATTAACTCCGAATAGCGGAAGTTCAAAATGCATTAATTTATTTTTAAATTTTACTGTTATAGACGGGTGTCCAGCTAAACTTATACTTGTAACCTTTCCGCTGACATCTGCGTTATTCCTTTTAATAGAATACGTAATTTTCTTTTTAAATTTTTTACTAAACTCATTCAAATATTTATCATCAACATTAACTGCTATCTTTCCGCCTGCTTTAATTGTTTCATTAAAAAGCGATGCCTTTTCATTTAAAACCCCGCGTTTATTTTTTAGAAATTCAAGATGTGATTCTCCAATATTTGTTATAATAGCGTAATCAGGCTTTGCGATAGAGGCTGTATATTGAATTTCACCAAAATGATTTGTTCCCAATTCGATGATTACAATTTCATGTTTTTCGTTTGAAGAAAGGATAGTAAGAGGAACTCCAATATTGTTGTTATTATTTTTGAAGGTCTTATTAACGGAAAATTTTTGACTTAACAATGCTGCTAATATTTCTTTTGTAGAAGTTTTTCCGTTGCTTCCTGAAATTCCAATTATAATAGCTTTTAATTTATTTCTCCAAATCTTAGCCAAGTCTCCGAGTGCCACAGCTGTATCAGAAACAGTTATTAGTGGTATGTTAACATCACGGAATTTTTTATAATTGTTTTTGTTAATTATAATTATTGAAGCACCTTTTTCAATTGCCTGACGAATGAATGAATGTCCGTCAAATTTATCTCCTTTAATAGCAATAAAGAGTGAATTTTTTAAAGTACTTCTGGAATCAATCGAAACTTTAGAAACGGGTTTAAATTTATCTGCATTATAAATTTCAGCAGAAGGCAAATTAAAGAAATCGGTCAATGTCAAATTTATCTTTTTCATAGCCCTAAATACTTTTCCGCTGTCTCTTTATCTGAAAAATGATGTTTAACTCCATTAATCTCCTGATAACTTTCATGTCCTTTGCCTGCAATTAATATTACTGCGTCATCTTCGGAATATTGAATTGCTGCTTTAATTGCTTCATCACGGTTTTCTATAATTTCATAATTATTTTTATTAATTCCTTTTTCAATATCCGCAATTATTGAAAATGGGTCTTCTGATCTAGGATTATCTGAAGTTATAAATGCTTTTTTACTAAGATCAGTTGCGATCATTCCCATTATAGGTCTTTTAGTTTTGTCGCGATTACCTCCGCAGCCAAAAACTGTATATATAGAATGTTTATTCTTTGTAATTGCTTTAGCGGTTCGTAATGCTTTTTCTAGACTATCGGCAGTATGTGAATAATCTATTATTACTTTTTTTGCGCCTTTGCTGATCACTTCAAATCTTCCGGGGACTTGCTTTGTACTCTTAATGCCTTGAATGATAGAGTTTATGTCAATGCCTAATAACGAAGCAATAGAGAAAGCTGCGCAGGCATTATATGCATTAAATTCACCTACGAGTAAAGTATTAAGTTCATAAATTTGCCCTTTATGGGAAATTGAGAACGAAGTTCCATTTAAATCGTATGTAATATTACCTAAAATAAAATCCGACCCGGAAACAGTTCCGTAAGAATAAAGGCTAGCTTTGGAATCTTTAATCAACACAACACTATTTTTATCATCAGAATTATAGACTCCGACCGAAGCAGAAGGCAAATTATCAAAAAGAATTTTCTTAGCCTCAAGATATTTTTCAAATGAATTATGAAAATCAAGATGGTCTGAAGTAATATTCGAAAAAACAGCTGCATTAAAATTTAATGAATGAACTCGTTCTAAGACTAGTGAGTGAGATGAAACTTCCATAACAGCATAATTACAACCTTCATTAATCATATCCCAGAACAATTCATTTAAATCATTTGATTCCGGTGTAGTCAATGAAGACTTTAATTCAAGATTGCCGATTAAGTTAGTAATTGTTCCAATTAGACCGACCTTATTTCCTGCAGTTTCTAAAATATTTTTTATAAAATAAGAAGTAGTTGTTTTACCATTAGTTCCTGTAATTCCAATTAATTTTATTTTTTTAGTTGGTTCTTTATAAAAAGAATTAGAAATCTCTGCCAAAGCGATGCGACTATTTTTAACTAATATTTTTGCAATTTTTAAATGAGTAAAAATTTCATCAGGCACAGAATCATTTTCTTCTAATATAATGGCTATAGCACCTTTGTTTATTGCATCCAAAATGAATTTATGACCGTCTAAATTAAATCCCTTAATAGCTGTAAAAACAGAATTTTTTGATACTTTTCGAGAATCATAAAATATTCCGGAAATATCTTTTCGCTGCACTTCACCTGTAACTTGAATAACTTTTATACTATTTAATAATTCAGTTAATTCCATTAATAAACCGTAGCTCCAATTAGATTAGGTTCCTTACAAAAGAGTTCACAATACTCGCCTTTACGAATATTAGTCCCCGGTAAAATACTTTGCTCCACAACTACACCGGAGCCATTAACCTTATATTTTAAACCTATCTTTGATAGAGTTACAATAGCCTCCCTCAAAGAAAACTGTTTTAAGTCCGGCATTGATCCAGGTTTAATAACAATAGGAGTGGTTGATTGGTTATTGATATTATTAAAGGTGTATTTATTGTTGTTATCGGATTTTTGATTAGACACATAGGTAGAAGTATAACTATTTCTTTCCGGAATCGCGGGTGAAGAGTTCTCAAAATTATTAGGATTCAAATTAATAATTCTACTTGCTATATTTTTAAAAATAGGAGCGGCAACAAGACCGCCGTATCTTCCGTCTTTAGGAGAGTTAACCAGAATAAGGCAAACTATTTTGGGATTATTAGCAGGGAAAAACCCTACAAATGAGGAATTATAATCTTCTTTTGAATAATGCCCATCTATTAGCTTCTGTGAAGTGCCTGTTTTACCTCCGATAATAACATTGTTGAGCTGAGCATTTGTGCCTGTTCCTTCTTTAACAACATCAACCAACAGGTTACGAATCCGAGCTGATGTTTCATCTGAGATTACTTTTCTAACCTTTATAGGAGAAGACTCAGATATAATTTTTCCATCATGGTTTATTTCTCTTTTAACTAATTGTGGCTGATAAAGTGTTCCACCGTTAACAAGTGCGCAATATGCCGTTACCAACTGAATCGGGGTTACGGAAATACCGTATCCAAATGATAAGAATGCCTTAGAAACAGGAGTCCATTCATTTGGCTTACGAAGCATTCCTTTTACTTCACCGGGTAAATCAATTGAAGTATATGTTCCAAAGCCAAAAGAACGGACATATTTATAAAGTGTATTATCATCAATATTTACGACAAGTTTAGACATGCCTATATTACTGGATTCCTCAATAACCTGCTGAGCGGTAATCCAGCCGAGTTTATGGGCATCGGTTATGTTCACATTTTCGAACTTATAAACTCCATTTTCAGCAAAAACTTTTTGATTTTCATTTACAAGATTTTTGTCCAGCAAAGCTGCCATCGAGATTGATTTAAAAGTCGAACCGGGTTCGTAAGTATCT
The DNA here is from genome assembly GCA_021783875.1 of Bacteroidota bacterium. Lineage (GTDB taxonomy): Bacteria > Bacteroidota > Ignavibacteria > Ignavibacteriales > Ignavibacteriaceae > FEN-1297. The sequence goes on along the minus strand of JAJXTM010000060.1, from coordinate 5,117 downwards.
GTGACTGCACGATCCCTGCGTGCTGTATCACTATAAGCCCAATATTCATTCGGATCATAGCCACCGGAATTAGCTAAAGCTAATATTTCTCCAGTATTTGGATCCATTATAATGCCTACACCGGAATTACCTTCATATTTTTTAACACCCGCATTTAATTCATCCTCTAAAATTTGCTGATAGGTTTTATCAATAGTTAAAACAAGATTTATCCCTGGAATCGCGGGCTTGGCTTCCTGTTCAGCAACGGTAATCATATCACCTATAGCATCCCGAAAAACAACCATGCTTCCGTCTTGCCCGGCTAAGACTGCATCATAAGTTTTTGCGATTCCATCTACTCCGTGGTAATTATCATCAAGGTAACCAAGGACATAGGAAGCTAAGTCTTTATAGTAATAAACCCTGGTGGGGTCTTCGGAATCAAATAGTCCGTTCATTTTATAATTTTTTAACAAATCTGCTTTTTCAGCTGGTGCTTTCTTTTCAAGACAAATAGTTTTATTGGATGAATTAATCAAATTATAGTAATGGTCATAGCTTTCCCCGAATACATTTGAAAATTTCTGAGCTATTTTCTTTTTATTCGTTTCCGAGACCATTCTTGTATCCAGATAAAATGAAACATCGTTTCTATTATATGCTAGAAGCACATTATTTCTGTCATAGATTAATCCACGTTCTGCATGAACAGTTTCTATAACTTTTTGCTGTCTGTTCGCATAATACTTCAATTCTTCGCTTCGGATAATTTGAATATCAAATAACTTAACTACTAATAAACCGAAGAAAATAAAAATAAAAATTACTATCCAGATTGCTCTTTTATTATTCATATTTCTTTTGAATTTGAGCGGTTATTTTTTCTATTTCAGCTTTACTAACGTTTAACGTAATTGCAGAATTTGTTCTTTTCACCATTCCTAAATCATTTTGTGCTATTCCAACAATTCTTTCTTCAGAAGAAAGCGACTGGTCTTCAGCAACAAGATTAGTCCTTTGGTTTTTAATGTCAGTTAAACTATTTGTTGTCTCATACTTTTCCCGAACCAGTTTTTCGCATTCTAGTTTGAAGCCTATATAAGCGAGAATTAATAACGCAACCATCAAAAAGACTGATAGATTAAAAAAGATAATCGGTTTAGAACTTGATTTCATATTCTTTCAGCTGCTCTTAGTTTAGCACTTCTAGATCTAGAATTAAGTTTAATCTCTACATCAGACGGCGTAATAGGTTTCTTTGTCAGAATTTTTAATCTCGGAACCTTTCCGCATTTACAAATCGGAAAATCCTTAGGACAAATGCAATCTATAGTTTCATACTTAAAAATATCTTTTACAATCCTATCTTCAAGAGAATGATAGGAAAGAATTACTATTCTGCCGCCGAAGGTTAAAAGATCAATTGATTTAATTAAAAAAGTTTTTAATACTTCGAGTTCATCATTTACATAAATTCTTAAAGCTTGAAATATTTTTGATAAAGTTTTAACTCGAAATTTATAAGGAGTTACCGAAGATATTATATCACTTAAATCAATAGTACTTTCAATTCTTTTTTCTTTTCTTCTTTCACAAATCTTACGTGCAATCAGCTTAGAATTTCTTTCTTCTCCGAATTCAAAAAATATTTTTATTAAATCCTCTTCAGCAAAAGAATTAACTACATCTTGTGCGCTAATAGCTTTCTTCTTGTCCATTCTCAAATCAAGTTTTGCATTAGATCTATAGGTAAAACCGGAACCGGGGTTGTCCAACTGGAAAGATGAAACTCCAAGGTCTGCAAAAATTCCTTCAAAGGACGTAACCGACTCTATTTTAGCTATAAGATCTATTTGTGAAAAATTGAAATTATATATTTTAAATCTTTTATCGTCAGAAAATTTCTGTTTGGAAAAATTAAAAGCGTCAATATCAATATCAGTCGCAACTAACAGTGAATTAGGGTTTAACCGTTTTAATATTTCAAAAGAATGACCTCCGAAACCAAGAGTACCATCAAAATAAGCACCTGAATTGCCGGAAATTAAAAAATCTAAACTCTCAGTAAGTAATACCGGCGTATGGTGATCATTTGTCATTTTGCCATTACTTCAGCAGCAATTTGTTCAAAAGTTTCAGGAGTTTTTTCAAGGTACTTAGCATAAAGTTCGGGATTCCAGAATTCGATCTTATCTAGAACACCAAGAATTAATACTTCTTTTCCAATTTCTGCAAAGTCCAGAAGATGTTGCGGAATCAAAACTCTTGATTGTGAATCGAGGGTATCTTCTGAAGCATTTTGTAGAAGTATCCTAATAAATTTTGAGTCTTTAGGAAGAAATGAATTTAAATTTTTTAATTTTGATTCTAATTTTTGCCATTCGTCATACGGATAAACAACAATACATTTTTCGGCACCATTAGTCATAACCACAGTATCATTAGCTTCATTGGAAAAAAACTTCCTTAGTTTTGAAGGAATGCTTACTCTTCCTTTTGAATCTACCGAATATGTAAACTGACCTTTAAACAAAATCTTACCTCAAATTTAAATAACTTTACCACTTTTCCCCACTACTCCCCAAAATAAGGGAATTTTTTCAGTAAAGTCAAGAAAATTCTTCATTTTCCCCACTTTTTTTTTAGGCTGTGTCTTAGGTACGTAATACAAATTTTATTGCCATTACTTGTTTTTACCGAAGACAAAGCAAAATGTATAGTGTGAACTTCACTAGGTATAGTTAGATATAACACTTAATTATCAGGTTAGTAATTGTGTTTTGTACAACATAGTAATTCTTTTTCGCGAAACAATAATAGGAATCACTTAAAACATATTTATAATGTTTTATTTTTTTAAGATTATTTCTTATCGTACTTAAAGATTCATTTTTCGTTAACCAAAATAATTTTTATGAAATATTTTACACCTATGCTTAGAACTAGTGAGTCCATTAGTTATTTATAATAAAATAAGGTCTAATTATGAAAAAAAATATACTATTGTTTTTTTTGTTCACTTTTTGTTTCGTCTTTTTGCTTACAGAATTAAACTGCTCATCTAAAATGACTAAGGATGAACAAGTTGCAAGAGGAAAATATCTTGTGAATATAGGCGGCTGTAATGATTGCCACTCACCTAAGATAATGACTGCAATGGGACCCTTGCCCGATACAACCCGCTTATTATCTGGTCAACCTTCTAATTTGGAATTACCTCCCATTGATACTAGTATGACATCTCAGGGAAAATGGATAATGGTGACCGGAAATTTGAATGCATGGGTAGGACCTTGGGGAATTTCATTCGCCGCCAATTTAACGCCTGATTCTTCAACTGGATTGGGATTATGGACATCAGAAATTTTTATTAAAACCATGCGAACCGGTAAGCACATGGGTAAAGGAAATAATATATTACCGCCAATGCCATGGCAGGCAATTGGGGGACTAACTGATGAAGATCTGAGTTGTGTATTTGCTTATCTTCAATCTATTCCGCCTGTAAATAATAAGGTACCTTCCTCGATTCCACCGAATTTGATAACTGAAAAATATAAAAAAGAATAATGTATAAAGGGAGCTTCGGCTCCCTTTATAATAATTATATATGATTAGCAAAAATTTTCATATGTGTTTTTTTAACAGATTAATGATTTCCTGCCGCATAAAAGGCTTAGAAATATAATCCGTTAAGCCATTAGACAACATTTTTTCTTTATCCCCTTTCATAGCAAATGCTGTTACGGCTATAATTGGGGTTGTTTCATATCCATTAATCTTTCTAATTTCCTTAGCTGTTTCAATTCCATTCATTCCGCTACCCAGCCCAATATCCATTAAAATTGCTGCGTAAATTGATTCATTAACTTTTTGGATTGCTGATTCACCATTTTCAGCAACTTCCACTTCATAAAAATTTTTGAGAGAAATTTTTATGAAGTCCCTGCTGAATTTATCATTATCTACAAAGAGTATTTTTTGTTTATATTCCTCTTTTAAAAGTGAATTAATATTTTCAGGAGCATGATTTTCCCGAGCATTTTTTCCCGAAGACACATTAATTATCGAAGGGAAAATAATTTTAAATGTCGATCCCAGGCCAAGTTTACTAATTACTTCAATCTTCCCATTCATAAGTTCAATAGTTTTTTTTGTTATTGTAAGACCTAATCCTGTACCTTCGTACTGCCTTCCCAAACCTTCGCTTACCTGCCTAAATTCCTCGAAAATTATATCTATATCTTTAGGGGAAATACCTATACCGGTATCAATTACCTTTATAATTGCCCAGGAATTATCTTCGATGAATTCTTCATTAACTTCAACAGTCACTTCGCCTTCATTTGTATATTTTAAAGCATTGTTAATTAAGTTATCCAATATTTGGTTAAATAATTTCTCATCCAGCAATGCGGTAACTTCTGGTTTAACAATTTTTTCTTTCAGGTGGATATTCTTTTTAATCGCAATACCTTGATACAATTTTATTCGTTCAGTTACAAAGTCTTCTATTTTAATTTCTGTCATTTTAAGTTCAAGCTTATTAGATTCAATTCGTGATAAGTCTAATAGCTGGTTGAGAGTTTGATGAAGTCTATTACCGCTTTGAGAAATTTTAGAAGTCATCTCTTTATGTTCTATGTTATCAAGTTCTGAATTTAATATTTCAGCAAATCCAAGAATACCTACCAATGGAGTCCTAAGTTCGTGACTCATATTTGCAAGAAAACTGGATTTTAATTTGTTCATCTCTTCCGCTTTTTCTTTAGCAGTTAGAAGTTCGTCTAAATTTTTCTTCTTTTCGGTAATATCAGTAGCAATTCCCTGAAAACCTATTATTTTTCCTTCTTTATAGTATGGAACCGAACGAATTTCTGCAATAATTTTATTCCCATTTTTCCTAATTATTTCATATTCGGCTGGTTCATCTAAATTTTTTCCTTCAAGAATTTCTTTAAATCGATTACCGTGAAGTGCGCGGTATTTTTCCGGTACCACTTCCCACAATGACATATCTAAAAGTTCAATCTCAGTGTAGCCAAGTGAATTAATTACTGCTTCATTCACTGAAATAAATTTTCCATTAAAATCTATAATAAATATACCATCCGGATTATGTTGCACTAAAGACC
>JAJXTM010000360.1 GCA_021783875.1 Bacteroidota bacterium | reverse complement strand
TCAGCAAGCACGGATCAAACAGGAACTGGAACAGTTAATTTACTTTCAGCTGCTCCGGTGCCAAATGACCCAACCCTTGGACCCGGTTTTGCTAGAATTGTTGCCTCAACTGCAGACGAAAATAAAAATACTATTACAGCACCGACTGTTGTATTATTCTCTGGAACACCGCAATTAACCGTTAATCCCACTACATTTAACATACCAAACGGCGGAAAACAAGCTTTTAATGTTACACTAAGCGATCAAAATGGAAATCCTTTGGCAGGCGGCACTTCACTTACAATTGCAGTGACAGGACAAAATGTTGCAGTTCAAGGAGAAACTTCCGTTACTCTTCCCGATACCCAAAGTAAAACATGGACACATTTTACTTTCCAAGCTTATGATACTAGCGATACAACTAATGTTCTCGTACCAGTATCAATTACAATTTCAGCGAACGGTCCAAATGGTAATATTGAAACCACTATATACGGAACAAGTAACTAATAATCTGTGATGCCGGCTAGCATCCTTTCTAAACCGGGAACATCTAATTCTCTGGAATTTGATTTATAAAATATCAAACTGCCTTTTTACGAAAATATTCAATAAAGAGAAATTAAATGAAATTAGATCAATTCAAAAATTATAAAAAATTCTTACCGGTTTTAATCGGCGGTATACTTGGTTATGCTTATTATCATTTTATTGGATGTGTGACCGGAAAATGCCCGATTCAAAGCAATCCATATTTTAGCACTCTATACGGAGCGGCTGTCGGATTGATCTTTGTTTTCCCTTCTAAGAAAAAAAAAGAAAGCTGATTTCAGTTTATTCTTATTTAACTTATTTATATTTTAATGCAGTAAAACTGTGAAAATATATTAGGAAATAATTATGGCATCAGACTTAATTGCACACGCGGAAATACCAACCACCGATCTTGAAAAAAGTAAAGAATTTCTTTTCAAATTATTCGGTTGGGAATTCAAATCCTTTGGTAAAGGATATTTACTTTTTAATACTCATAAGGGCTTTACCCTTGGTCTGAAAAAGGTTGAAAAGATTTCAACCGGAGAAACAACAATATTCCACATTAAAGTAAATTCAATCGAGGAATCTCTAAAAAAATCTAAAGAATTGGGCGGAGAAATTTATAGAGAAAAAACAATTATTCCCGCTATGGGCTTTTATGCCTTAATAAAAGATCCTGTAGGAAATACTCTCGGACTTTATCAGACAAATTAATTTAATTAGAGCATCTTTACGTAGGAATTTAATTTAATCCCAAAGGGACATCATAAACGATGTCCCAACATTTAATCCGGGGGCAAAACATTAAGTTAAAGGAAAATTTTGAGAAAATATTTTACTGCAATTATTCGAGCAAATCTTATTATTTTATTATTGTTTCTTTCTAACATACCTATCTATTCTCAAATAAGCCTAAAAGATAAAATCGGTCAAATGATTTTGGTCGGATTTGGCGGGACAACAGTTCCCGATTCTTTAGCTTATGATCTGCAAAACAGAAATCTGGGCGGAGTGATTTTATATCGCGCTAACATCCAAAATCCGAATCAATTGAAAAATTTGACTTCACAGCTAAATCAATTATCAAAGACTCCACTATTTATAGCAACAGATCAGGAGGGTGGAGAGGTTGCACGTTTAACACAATACGATGGGTTTAGCAGCACTTATTCCGAATATACACTTGGAACAATATTTAACTCAATCGATTCAACAAGCGTTCAGGCTTCCAAAATGGCTCAATGGCTTTCTTCAAGCGGAATCTCAATTGATTTTGCTCCCGTTGTTGATGTCGATGTCAACCCAAACAGCCCAGCTATTGGCGCCCTAAATAGGAGTTTTTCTAAATACCCAATGACTGTATTTAATCATTCAGCCGCATTTATTGATGAAATGCATAAAAAAAATATAATAACTACCTTAAAACATTTTCCGGGACACGGAAGTGCAGCTACAGATTCCCATTATGGATTTACTGATATTACAAACACATGGGCGGACTCCGAATTAATTCCTTATAAACAGCTAATTGCCTCTAACTACTCAGATATGATAATGGCTGGGCACCTTTTTAATGCACACCTTGACTCTCTTTATCCCGCTTCTCTTTCGAATAAGATTATTACCGGACTTTTACGGAATCAATTAGGATTTAAAGGTGTAGTTATAACTGATGATATGTTAATGGGTGCAATCTCCACACAATATACTTTTGGTAAAGCAATCGTACTTGCTGTAAATGCCGGCGATGATATATTATTATTTAATCCCGGTGCTAATAATGAAGTTATAGTAGATAGTGTTATAAATATAATTTCAAATGGAATTACCGCAGGAACTATTTCTGAATCGCTGATTGATTCTGCATACAACAGAATAATGAATTTAAAACAGAAATATTTAAATGTTTCTTCTGTCAATAACGAATTTGCTTTCTCTAATATTCCGAAGGATTTTTCATTATCAAACTATCCTAACCCTTTTAACCCTGCAACCAATATTACATTTTCTATAAACATTAGTTCACATGTTGAATTAAAAGTTTATAATATTATGGGTCAATTAATTGAACGCTTAGTTGATAAAGAAGTTCAAAAGGGAAGTTATAAAATACAATTTAATGGTTCAAGTTTAGCATCAGGTGTTTATCTTGTAGT
>JAJXTM010000059.1 GCA_021783875.1 Bacteroidota bacterium | reverse complement strand
AGATGAAAAGTGGAAAAACCTTACCGGTTTAAATTATTACGATTTTATACACAAAGACGATTTTATTAATCAGATTAATAGCCGCTCCGGATTTGGAATAAAAGCAATTATTCATATGGGGGCTAATTCTTCAACCACCGAAAAAGATGCCGACCATTTGTTAAAGAATAATTACGAGTACACGAAAAAGCTTGCCCAGTTTTCAATAAATAATAATATTAGATTTATATATGCTTCTTCGGCTGCTACTTATGGAGACGGAAATTATGGATTTGTTGATGACGAAAGTATTATACAAAACTTGCGGCCTCTTAATATGTATGGATACTCAAAGAACCTTTTTGATATATGGGCATTAAAAGAAAATTTGCTTAATAAAATTGTCGGTATAAAATATTTTAATGTTTATGGACCTAATGAATTTCATAAAGGCGATATGCGGAGCGTTGTTCATAAAGCTTATGAGCAAATACTCGCAAGCGGTAATGTTAAATTGTTCAAATCACTTAATCCGGATTATAAAGATGGTGAACAAATGCGGGATTTCGTCTATGTCAAAGATGCTGTTGATATGACATTGTTTTTTCTGGACAAAAAAGATAAAAATGGATTATTTAATGTGGGATCCGGTAAAGCAAGGACTTGGAATGATCTTGTATCTGCAATATTTAAAGCCGTTAATAAACCAGTCCGTATCGAGTATATCGATTTGCCTCAACATCTGGCAGAAAAATATCAATATCTTACTGAGGCAAAACTTGATAAAATTAAAAAAGCCGGTTTTTCAAATTCAATTTCTTCTCTTGAAAATGGCGTAACCGACTATGTAAAAAATTATTTAATGAAGAATAAATATTTGGATTTTACTGATTCAACAAAAGGATAATCTAGAAACTTTCATCCTCTAAATCTTCTTCCTCGTCTTCATCAAAGTCAAAATCTTCTTCGTAAAAATCTTCCTCTTCAGTTGGATCTTTATCTAATTCATCTTCGTCTTTAAATTCATCTTCCTCTTTCTCTTCATCAAAATCATCGTCTTCATCGTCGAAATCATCATCATCGTCATCATCATCAAAATCATCTTCGTCCGGGTCTTTTTTCTTTTTTGCCAAATTTATTTTTGGCACATAGGTTTCATTTCCCGTTTGCTTGTTTTCCGGATTAATAATATTTCTGAGGATTTCTTCTTCATTATTTATAAACAATTCTTCAGAAGAGTTTATTATGCCGTCCATTATTAAAATTCTCCTTAATTAAAATTATATTTCCAGTCGAAATATATAAAAATTTTTTATGTTATTAATTCAAATGACTATGTAAAAATTTTTCTTTTCAATAAAAATTTTTTTGATTAACCGAAAACTAAAACGGCTTTTAAACAGTGTCAATACATTTACTAATCATTAAAGAAAATTAATTATGAAACTTGCAACACTTTGTTATGTGCATGATAAGGAAAAAAGTTGTACATTAATGCTTCATCGTATAAAAAAAGCAAATGATGTGCATGAAGGTAAATGGAATGGTCTCGGAGGAAAATTGGAACCGGGCGAAAGTCCTGAAGAATGTGTAATAAGAGAAGTTAAAGAGGAATCTGGATTGACAATTATATCTCCTACACTAAAAGGTTTTATTACATTTCCAATGTTTGATTCTGTTGATGACTGGTATGTCTTCGTTTTTACTGCAGAAAATTATTCTGGAGTTATAATGGATTCTGATGAAGGAGTCCTTGAATGGATTCCCAATAAAAAAATTACTGAGTTGAATTTATGGGATGGTGATAAGATTTTTATGAACTGGTTAAATGAGTCTAAGTTTTTCAGCGCAAAATTTAATTATTTGAATAAATCTCTTAATGATTATTCCTGTGTGTTCTACTGAAATGATCTCACTTATAATCCTGAAATTTTTAGATTTTGTGCGCGTCGGTTTTCCTCCTACAATATTCAATTTATTGATTAATGATTTTTATCTGCATTATTTCTATAACTGAATTATTAATCCGGTTCAAATTTTTATTGAAATAATTTATTACCTCTTTTATGGCAGATTACTTTATTGTTTAAGCTAAGTATCGATTTCCTTATCTTTGCTGTTAAAAAAATACGAGTAAATAAAAATGACCTCAAGTGAAATAAGACAACAATTTTTAGACTTTTTTCAAAAAAAACAACATAAAATAGTCCATAGCGCACCTGTTGTGCCTTTTGACGATCCTACTCTTCTTTTTAGTAATGCCGGCATGAACCAGTTCAAAGATGTTTTTCTTGGAACTGGTTCACGGGAATATAAACGTGCTGCCGATACTCAAAAATGTATCCGCGTCAGCGGTAAACATAACGACCTCGAAGAAGTGGGGCATGATACCTATCACCATACATTTTTTGAAATGCTGGGTAATTGGTCTTTTGGAGATTATTATAAGAAAGAAGCAATTCAATGGGCTTGGGAGTTATTAACCGATGTCTGGAAACTTCCTAAAGAAAGACTTTGGGCAACGGTTTATAGAGAAGATGATGAAGCTTTAAATTTATGGAAAAGTTATACGGATATTAATCCGAAACATATTCTAAAATTTGATGAAAAAGATAACTTTTGGGAAATGGGGGAAACCGGACCCTGTGGACCCTGCTCAGAAATTCATATTAATCTTAGCGATGACTTTGATAATCCTAAATATGTTAATGCGGGTCTACCGGAATGTATCGAAATATGGAATCTTGTGTTTATTCAATATAACCGTGACTCCAATGGCGCCCTCCATGAACTTCCCGCAAAGCATATTGACACCGGAATGGGCTTTGAAAGAGTCTGCGCTGTAATGCAACAAAAGCAATCAAATTATGATACAGATGTTTTTATGCCTCTCATTAATGAAGTATCTAATATCTCATCAATAAAATATGAAAAGGAAGAAGATAAAATTTCTATGCGCGTAATTGCCGATCATATCAGAACGCTTACCTTTGCGATTACAGACGGTGCGGTTCCGGGAAATGACGGTCGAGGTTATGTACTTAGAAGAATCCTTCGACGTGCCGCCCGCTACGGCAGGAAATTAAACTTAAATAAACCCTTCCTATTTAAATTAGTTGGAGTAGTAGCTTCTTCTATGGGAGATGTATTCCCTGAAATTAGAGAAAAACAAAATTATGTTGAAAAAGTAATCAATGCCGAGGAAGAAAGCTTTAATACAACACTGGATCATGGCATTGAATTATTTGATGAGGTCATAAAAAAACTATCTCTGGAAAACTTAAAAATAATTCCCGGTGCTGAAATATTTAAGTTGTATGATACTTTTGGCTTTCCTGTGGATCTTATAAATGTAATGGCAAAAGAAAATGGATTCTCTCTTGATGATGAAGGATTTAATAAATTAATGGATGCGCAAAAAAATCGCGCTCGTGAAGCTTCTAAAGAAAAATTTGCCTCAATCAATATTTCAATAAACAATCTTGATTCTTTTGAATTGCTTGATACTGAAAAATCAGAATTTGTCGGCTATGACAATCTCTCTTTCAAATCAAAAATTACCGGTAGAAAAAAGGAAGGCAATAATGATTTCATTATCCTCGATAAAACACCTTTTTATGTGGAAGCCGGAGGCCAAATCGATGATACTGGAAATATTGCAATTGAATCAAATTCTTTCAAAGTTATTGATCTTGTAAAAATTGACAACAGAACAGTTCATATTATTGAAAATAAATCCGATAGTCAATTAATCCCCGGGGCAGAAGTAGTTTCTATGGTTGATATAAATCGCCGTTGGGACATTATGCGTAATCATTCTGCTACTCACTTTCTCGATGCGGCATTAAGAAAAATTTTAGGAACACATGTTCAACAAGCCGGATCATACGTGGGACCAGATAGACTTCGCTTTGATTTTTCACATTTTGCAAAACTTAGTGAGATTGAATTAAAAGATATTGAAGTCCTTGTTAATGAGCAATTAAGAAGAAATATCCCTCTGCAGCACCATCGTAATATCCCTTTTGAAGAAGCAAAAAAAATGGGAGCTCTTATGTTTTTCGGCGATAAATACGGAGATTATGTAAATGTTGTTCAATTCGGCGATTTCAGTATGGAATTTTGCGGGGGAACACATGTCAATAATTCTTCCCAAATAGGATTGTTCAAAATTATGAGCGAATCATCTATTGCTAGCGGAGTAAGAAGAATTGAAGCTGTGACTGGTGCTGGTGTCGAAAATTATATTCATTCACAGCTTGAGCAATTTAAACAATATGACTATAAAATGTCAGAACTGTTAGAATCTAAAAAGAAATTGGAAAAAGAAATTGCCGAATTAAAACTCCAGGGTAAACTCGGACAACTTGAATCCGTTCTTGCAGCTCCTTCAATCTTAGATGGGATTAAAATATATAAATCAAAAGTGAGTGCGGAAAATATGGACGAACTTAAATCATTCGGGGATGAGCTAAGAAATAAAATAAAATCTGGTATTGGAGTTTTGTTCTCAGAAGTTGAGGGCAAAGCAGGTATTGTTTGTGTCGTTTCAGATGATTTAATTAAAGATAAAAAAATCAGCGCTGGTAAGATTGTCGGCGAACTTGCTAAACTTGTCGGCGGCGGCGGCGGCGGTCGCCCTCATTTAGCCACCGCGGGGGGTAAAGATATTGAAAATGTTTCTTCAGCTCTATCTAAAGTTGAAGAAATATTAAAGAAGTTAATTTGAATGGATGTTAATGATTTACTTAAAGAAAATTAAAAGGGGTAATCTAAAATGAGTAAAATAAAGATTAAATATGTTTGCTCAAATTGCGGCTTCGAATCTTTGCGCTGGTTAGGAAAATGTACTGAATGCGATAGCTGGAATTCGTTTACGGAAGAAAAAGTTGAATCATCTAAACATAAAAATAATTCATATAGCGGTAAAATAGATGTATCTAAAATAAGTGATATATCTGCAAAAGAAGAGGATAGGTTAAAAACCGGTATTGAAGAATTTGATCGGGTTTTAGGAGGCGGTTTGATGCCCGGCTCGGTTATATTATTAGGAGGAGATCCTGGGATTGGTAAATCAACGCTCGCTATGCAGGCTGCATCAAACATAAATGAAAAAGTGCTTTATGTTACCGGAGAAGAATCTGCAAAACAAATTAAAATAAGATCAACCCGCCTTAAGCTCAAATCCGATAACTTTTATGTTCTTGCAGAAACCGAATTGTCTATAATAATCTCTGCTATAAATAATCTCTCACCCTCTGTTGTTATTATTGATTCAATTCAGACAATGTACAGAAACGAGCTTGAAAATTCTCCGGGAACAATTACTCAAATTCGAGAGTGTACAACTCTTTTGATGCAGGAAGCTAAAAAAAATTTATTTAGTGTTATAATCATCGGGCATGTTACAAAAGACGGAATGATTGCAGGTCCCAAAATCTTGGAACATATTGTAGATACAGTAATACAATTTGAAGGTGAGTCACATCATTCTTTTAGAATTTTACGCGCTCAGAAAAACAGATTCGGAAGTACTAATGAAATCGGTGTATTTGAAATGCACGAAAATGGATTGACCGAGGTCAAAAATCCAAGCGAATTATTTTTGAGTGAACGCGAAAAAGAATCCCCTGGTTCTGTAGTTACTGCTACTATTGAAGGAACCCGCCCGATATTACTTGAAGTCCAAGCATTAGTGACTCCTTCAAATTATGGTAATCCGCAGCGTGTCGCTACAGGGTTTGATTATAGACGCCTTTCTATTCTTCTGGCAGTGCTTGAAAAAAGAGCAGGGTTTAGACTTTCTGCTACAAATGTCTTTCTAAACCTTGCCGGCGGAGCCAAAATAAATGAACCGGCAATTGATCTGTCTGTATGCTGCGCTATTGCATCTAGTCTGCAAGATATAACAGTTGATAATAATATTGTAGTTGTGGGTGAAGTAGGACTCGGGGGCGAAATTAGAAGTGTCGGTAATATTGAAAAAAGAATCCAGGAAGGTGAGAAACTAGGTTTTAAAAAAATAATTATACCCCGAAATAACTTTAGAAATTTAAAGACAACTGGAAAAATTAAAATCATCCCTGTTGAAAATTTATTTGAGGTTGTTAACCTTATCCTTAAATAATAAATAAAAGAGCCGCAAAAAGCGGCTCATTTAGGTCAACTATACAGGGGCAGCTTAATGAACAACATCATTTCATCAAAATCATTTTCTTAATAGATACAAAGTCCTTAGTAGCTAACCTGTAAAGGTAAATTCCGCTTGGCAGGTTATCTGCATTGAACTGAACCGAATAATGTCCGGGTTCGTATTCTTTGTTTGCCAACGTAGCTATCTGCTGACCGATTATGTTAAATACGGATATATTTACTGCCTCTCTCTTAGCTACTGTGAATTCAATAATAGTAGATGGATTGAATGGATTAGGATAATTCTGTTCAAGACTGAATTGTTTTGGCTGAGTCGTTGCATTTGTGTTAATACCGGTTAATGAATTTGTCTGATTAGTAACTATCCAAGAAGAAGGGGCAACGCCTCTTACAATACCCGGCATGTTTGATTGTGATGCAGATACTAGCGTAGCAAAGTTGACAATATTCATTTTATCTGTAATATAACCGTCAAATGGATTTATGTTCATTTGTCCGGCACCAAAGAAGCAGCGTACAATTACCTGTCCGTTAACTACTCCGGAAGGAAAATCAAGCACTGTGTTTGGGGCTAGTATTGTTGCGGTAACATTGATATATGATAAATGTATCGTATCGGCTTGGGGGAAGTTAAGTATTACCTTATCGCTTGTTGTTCCGGTTACACTGAACCCTCCTTTCATAGTCACAACACTGCCCAAAATATTAACAATAACCGTTGATCCGCTGGGTGCATCAATCATACAATTATTTTCTTTAGATACTAATGCTCCGTCTACATTAAATACATTAAGCGTATCATTATGCCCGGTAAGTTCAACCTGATTATATTCATCTTTTACAGTATCCGTAGCTGTAAGAGCAGATAACTGATTGGACAAATTTTGAAGGTGAGTTCTTGCTTGTTCAAAGTCTATTACAGAGTCCTTATAAATACCGCTATCAGCTGTAAATCCTGTTGTAGTTGTAATATAGTTCTGGTAGACAGCTTTTCCGTGAACAACCGCACCGGTTATAAAGGTTAAATGATTACCAACTACAAGCACATCACCTGAGTATGAAGGAAGGTCATAGCCTACGCTATAGTTTCTTAAATCTGCATATCCTCCGATAGCAGCTTTCCCTTGAGTGTCCGATGATGGCTGAATCAAAGTATCAAGTACAAATAAATTATAATCAGCAGCTGCCCCAAGGTCATATGTTAAATTAGCAGCGTTATTGTTGTTTACTTTTACGGTTATCAGCAGGCTTGCGGAATCATTAGCTGCAATTGTACCAGCATTCCATACACCTGTTGTTGAGTTATAAGCGCCGGCAGGCGTGCAGGAAACATAATTAAGCATAGATGAAAGTTGATCAGAGACTTGAACATTCTGTGCATCGCCGTTGCCTGTGTTTTTAACTTTTATTGTATAGTTAATAATATCTCCATTAACAACACTGCTTTTATCAGCCGTTTTGCTTATTACTAAATTGTAGGAACTTGACCAGTTAACTATCTGAGTAATTGTCCGTTTAGCAGTTGTAGGAGTTGCGAGAATTAATTTTTGAGTAGTATTAGGGTTAGCAACATTAAAATATTCGGTTCCAGAAGGAATGCCGACTATGCCGGTAGCGGTTATAGTTGCTGTTGTCTGACCTGAAGCCGGAGTAAGTGTAATCTGAGGAGAAACTCCGTATGCATCAGTATTAACAACGGTCTGGCTTAAGGTTCCCTGTGTTGTCGTAAGAGAGATTTGCACATTAGGCATTGCTAAACCTTGATCATTAAATGCCTGCACACTAAAAATTACAGGTGATCCAACTGTGAATGATTGTGCAGGAATATTTATAACAAATGTCTTTAAGTTATATCCATGTGCGTTAGTAAAAGCATCATTTAATATTTCAGCTACTCGTTGTTTTATATCTGTAATGTCTGTATTGTTTTGTCCGCTAAGTGTACTTATATCTAGTTTATCGGTTAAATGCCAAAGTGCTAATTGAACTGCAGCAGCCTCACGATGTATGTCACTAAGCATATTGGGATAAGTTGTTTTATAAGGATAATAATTATTAAGAATATATGAAAGAGTATCATTGGTTGATTGAACATCTTGGTAATCGCTATTGTAAGCCATATGATGGTAGAGATCTATGCAGTATAAACTTGTCGGAAGACCGTCAACTACCGCACTATATGTGCCGGTAAAATAAGTATCGTTGACAGGTGCAGGTATATATATACCAACTCCGATATCATGGCTTATTACTTGTGAAATGCTTTTTATCTTTGCGTCAATTAACTTTCCGAATCCGGATAAGATAATGAGTAATATTGCGATAAGTAAAAATTTATGTTTCAATTTAGCTCCAATGATTTTGTTCTCACCTTGCGTATACTATTTTCAGACCAACCGGAAAATTGAGAAAAACAATTAAAAAGAAGGTTTTCATTAAAACTGTTTGTCTTAAAATGACACACGATATCATTTTAATTAAAAATTGGTAGAATACTTTTGTAGATTAGTGGTAGGTTACCATCAAGGCTTTAGATAGGAAACTTAATTACTTTTGCTCTTCGGTTCGGATGCTGAATCCTTTTTTCTCCATTTTCCCCCATCCTCTGTCTCCGAAAATATATTCTATTGTTGCCTTAAAACGCCACCAGGTGATGATCTGCCTATAACCGAAATTTTCAAATAATGCGGCTGCAAACAATATAAATAAATCTGAAAGTTTAGGGTATCTTTTAAATGATAATTCTTCCAAAACAACAGATAAAATCGAAAGCACTATTCCATATAGAATTACCGCAGATAAAAAAGCAATGGCAAAAGAAGTTGATACTAGATTAAAGATGAATGCGAAAAAAAAGACAAAATAACCTGTTATTTCAATTATTGGCCCAATCATTTCAAAAAGAACATAATACGGAAATCCTATTAAACCTAAAGCACCGTATTTTGGATTGAACAATAATTTCATATGTAGCCTTAGACTATCAATTGTTCCTTTTTGCCAGCGGATTCTTTGACTTCGAAGAATCTTTAATCGCTCTGGTGCCTCTGTCCAACAAACAGGATCGGGTATAAATGTTATTTTAGATTTTGGGTTCACTTTTCTGAAAACATCGTGCATTCTAACAATTATTTCCATATCTTCTCCTATTGACCCTTCCTTATATCCGCCGATATTTATTAAAGCATCCCTTGAAAAACAGCTGAATGCTCCGGAAATAATCATAACGCTGTTTAATACATCAAAACCGTTTCTTCCGAATAAAAATGCACGCAAATATTCTACCGTTTGAAAACGCGCCAACCACGATTTAGATATTCCTATATTAATCATATTACCATGAATAATTTCGCATCCGTTGGCAACCCTAATTGTCCCGCCTACTGCAATGATATTTTCATTTTCCATGAATGGTCTTACAATTTTAAGCAGACAATCTCTCTCTAATATTGAATCAGCATCTATGACTGTAATTAAGGGATTCTTTGCTATATTAATTCCTGCATTTATTGCATCTGCTTTGCCTCCGTTTATTTTATCTACTACGACTAATGTAGGATATTCATGCGACATATAAACAGTTCTTATCGGTTTTGAATGCAGCTCATAGAATGGTATGAATGAAACCTGGCGAATGGAAAAATTAGTGAATATTTTTTCCAGTGTTTTATCTGTTGAACCATCATTAACAATTACCAATTGAAAATCAGGGTATTCTAATTGTAATAACGATTTAATGCTATCAACGATTGTATTCTCTTCATTATATGCCGGAACAATAATTGAAATTGGTTTATAATTTTGAAATTTAAATATTTTTTTTAAATCGGTATAGGTCATCTTTTGTTTATATTGTACGATTCTCGCAAAGGAAAGTGCATTTAATAAAAGATAAATTGTACCAATTGAAAGTGAGTATGCTAAAAGTAAATAATTATATAAAATTATAATGTAACTTAAAATATTCATTTACCATCTCTTACTTTTTTTTCACTCAGCAGCATTCTTGATATCGCTGAAGAGTTGCCTTTTTGAATACTATATGCCAATTCCTCTAACCTTGATTCACCGTCTCCATAATAATCAATCATTGCCAATCCTGCCTGATATTGGACATCATAAACATCGTCTAATAATTTGGTAAATATCTTTTCTTCAAATGATTTGTTGTCTAATTTGCAAATAGTTTTAATTGCCTGACTTCTTATTTCGGGAAATTTATGCTCAAGTAATCTGCTTACGGCAGAAGTCGCAGGCTCATATCTGATTTCTTCAAAAAATTTCAAGCATTCAAGAATAATTTCTTTAGTATGTGTATAGACAATTATCTGCAAGACAAATGGTCCTGCTCCCCTGTATTTGTAATATCTTAATACCCGCAAAAATGTCGTTACTAGCGAAGTTGATTTTTCTTCTACTAAAATCTTCAATATTTCATCACAGATTTTAGCGTCATACTCTGTCAGTATTAAAAGAAGATAATCATTACCTAAATTGTTGTATTTAATGAATTCGTGAAGGATTAACTCAAGACTTGAGAATGAGTTTATTTTTGCTAAAGCTACAGAACAATTAAAAAATATTTGTTGATTATGTATTCGAATTTTTTCCTTTAATAATTGTTCTGCCTTTTCAATTCCGGATACCCCGGCAAAGAATGAAGAAAAAATTATATTTTTTTTATTTTTTGAATTTAGCTTTTTTAATAAATAATCGGAAAGTATGGTTTTGTTTATTAAAGAAGTCAGTTTATTAAAATCCTCTCCTTTAAGGGACAATAAAAATTCTTTAAGGTACTCTAATAGGTATTTAAATTTTCTTTTAGGAATTCTGTTAATTAGGTCTTTAGGATCGCTTTCATTCTCAAGAAATGAAAAAATGAAGGATTCCCAATTGTTTAGAAATAATGTCTTCTGCTTTATTCTATATTTATTTATTATTCTTAAAAAAATAACAAAGCCGATTAATATATAGCTTGAAATCAGTAATAGTAGGATAGTTACTATTATAAAGTGATAAATATTATCCTGATACAATGCAGTACTACTCTTAATTTATTATAATTTAAAAATTAGTATGTTTTTTAACTTTTGCCGTCAACTCAGATGTAGAAAATGGTTTTAAAATATAATCAACAGCACCCAATTTTATTGCACTTTGTAACATTTCTTCGTTATTATTTGTAGTAAAAATTATTACTGGAATATTTGTTGTTACCGGATTGGACTTTAAATCTCTGAGTATTGTTATTCCGTTTCTAATCGGTAAAAGTAAATCTAAAATGAGCAAATCCGGATTTAAAGAAAGTGCCGTCTCATATACCTTTTCTCCCGTTGATAATCTGAATATGGAATAGTTTTCTTTTTCTAATTTATGTACGATAATTCTTGCTATTATATCGCTATCTTCGGCTAATAATATTTTAGGCAATTTTTCGATTTCCCATTCTTTTTTAATTATTTATTTAAAATTTATTTTCTTTATATGTGCTGTTAATGTTATGAAAATTGAAATAAAAAATGACATTTTCATAAAATAGTTATAATTTCCGGTCAAAAGTTTTCTTTTGAAAAATATTAACCATGTTTTATGATAGAAAGATACTAAATTTTTATATAGCTGAAAATTAATCTAATAAAGAGAAGTTAAATATGAAGTACTTGTTTCTTTTATTTGTGATAATCTCTTTTAGCAGCATTTATGGGCAAAAAAAGATGACTGCCGATGAATTATTTATAAAAGCACGCGATGTCGCCTTTAAACTGAAAGATCGTAAACAGGCAAGAGACATCTGTTATGAAATTCTAAAGGACAGTCCTAATTATACGGATGTTTCTGTATTCCTTGCTAGACTATATACATGGGATGACATGTATGATTCTGCTAAAGCCGTTTTTAGCCAAATCTTTT
>JAJXTM010000359.1 GCA_021783875.1 Bacteroidota bacterium | reverse complement strand
CCCTAATGGAGAAGGTACTTGGAATAACCCACCGGTTCAGCAGCGTGCTTTTAATGATTATAAGAATGCCGGGTTTACTGCCGTTCGAATTCCGATTACCTGGGATCAGCATACATTAAATTACCCTCCTTATACTATAGATTCATTGTGGCTTAATCGTGTTGAACAAGTGGTTGATTGGGGACTGCAGAGCGGACTTTTCATTATTATCAATGCACATCATGAAAGTTGGATAAAAAATTGGTATTCGGATTCTACTGTTGCTCGTTTTGATAGTATCTGGAGTCAAATAGCTGCTCGTTTCCAGTCTAAATCCGATAGCTTGATATTTGAAATCTTGAATGAACCCTATCCGATGTCATCCGCAAACGTAAACTCATTGAATGCTCAAGTTTTGAAGATAATTCGCAAGACTAACCCAACCCGAATTGTATCATACTCCGGCTATATGTGGTCTAATTCAGATCAGCTCGTATCAGCTGCAATCCCGGATCCTGCAGATAAATACCTTATAGGGTATTATCATTCGTATGATCCGTCTCCTTTCGGACTCGATGGGATTGGTACTTATGGTTCTTCAGCAGATATAAATGCTACCAAAGCAAAATTTGATCAAGTTACCTCTTGGTCAATGAAATATAATATTCCCGTTATATTGGATGAATTTGGATATATAGATACTAGTGATTATAATTCTCGAATGTGTGCCTATGGAACGGTGGTAGATCAAGCGCTAAGTCATGGAGTAGGTGCTTTTGCATGGGATGATGGAGGCGATTTTCCAATATACAATAGGTATACTTTTGGCTTTAATGAAATTAAAGATATTTTAATACATACTTATCCTCAATCTCCTAATGCACTGAAAATAAGCCAGGTTGGAAATGCTGTAAAAATACAATGGCATAATAGAAACACAGAGAATGATACCATTATCATTCAACGAAAAACAGGTTCAAGTAGTTTTTATAATTTTGCAAAAGTAGCTCCCTCTGATTCACAATATATAGATACATTAGCAATTCCGGGAGTGAAATTTTATTATCGATTAAGAATAATTTTGAAGAACTCAATTGAAGTGCAATCCTACCCTATTATGATAAATGTTATTACAACTTATATAAAATCAATGAGCAATACAACGCCGAAGTTTGAATTGAGTGATAACTATCCTAATCCGTTTAATCCATCAACACAAATAACCTTTTCTCTTCAGTCGCAGGAAAAAGTTTCACTTAAAGTTTATAATCTTTTAGGTCAGGAAGTAGCGCTGCTCATCAATCGGGAAATGAATGCAGGAGGTCACTCAGTAAGATTTAGCGCAGACAATTTACCCAGCGGGGTATATATTTACCAATTAAATGCAGGTCCATTTATAAGCAATAAAAAAATGATATTGCTGAAGTAATTGTATATCAGATTATTTTATGAATCGATACTATTAATAGGTGAAAGTTTATGGATCAGATAAAAATATTTCTAATTTTCGCTATGATCTCGACATTGTTTTTTAGTTGTAAGAACAAAACTAATCCATCGTCTGTTGTAACTCCACCGTCACCTACTATAAATAAAAGTTTTAAAAGAGGAATTGCATTTAGTATGGTTTCTCCGAATGATTTTGCTGCATTGTCAAAAGGAGTAAGTTGGTGGTATAATTGGTCAACCAATTATGATCCGAGAGTTCAATCAAATTATTACCAAGCTTATAATATGGATTTTGTCCCTATGCTCTGGGGCGGCAATACTAGTAACAGTGATATTTCTGCAGTTGAGAATTTGATACTTGCTCATTCTGAAATCAAATATCTTTTAGTAATGAACGAACCTAATCTAATAAATCAGGCAGACAGAACTCCCCAGGAAGCAGCAGTAGATTGGCTGAAATATGAGAAAGTTGTATCAGATTTAGCTGCAAAGGGAAGAACTATTTACATAGTCGGACCAGCAATGACTTGGGGAACAATGACAAATTATTCAGACCCTATTGTATGGCTGGATTCATTTTATGTTGCATACAAAACGGCAAATAACGGGAAATTGCCGGAGATTGATTATTTGGCATTTCATTGGTACGATTATGGACTAAGTTCCCAACTTGACCGCTTAGATAAATACAATAAAAAAATCTGGGTTACTGAAATGGCTAACTGGAATTCACAGATAAACTCTTATTCAATGCAGGAAGTGCAGATGACCGATATGGTTAATACTTGCGAAACGAGAAGTGATGTTTTTCGCTATGCCTGGTTTTATGGTCGTGGGAATTTCCCCGATAATCATTTTACCTATTTATTTACTCCCAATGATGGCGAACTATCGGTACTAGGTAAGTTGTACATTTCACTGCCGTATTAATTTAATATTTAAATGGATAATTTGACTATTAAAAATATTAAATTAATATTTTGATTCTTCAAATTACTTTTCCATTTTGTTCAATATAGCTCAAGGAAATAATAAACATGGATAACCAAGTAGAATATAAAGCAAACATATTGTTAGTAGATGATGATGTATTAATAGGGGAGAGTACAAAATTCTTACTCAGGAAGTCAAATTATAATACTGTTGGAATTGCCACTTCAGCAAAAGAAGCTGTTGAAATAGCAAAAGAAAAACAACCTGACTTAATCCTAATGGATATTAACCTTGGGGGCAAGGTTGACGGTATCTCAG
>JAJXTM010000358.1 GCA_021783875.1 Bacteroidota bacterium | reverse complement strand
AGTATGCCATAATTGTGATAATTGCTAGTAATTATTTAATTGATTTATTTACCTTACAAATGATATATATAAATTGAATATGATTAATATCACTTCTGATAAAGAACTTAAAGATTTTATCTCCGATAATGAAGGAGTGGTTCTATATTTCAGCACACCTCAATGTAATGTATGCAAAGTCCTTAAGCCAAAATTGATTGAATTATTAAATGATAAATTCCCGATGATGAAATTCTCCTATATTGATTGTGACCAGTATAAAGAATTAGCTGCCCAAAATAATGTTTTTGCTGTACCTACAATTTTGTTTTTAATTAAAGGAAAAGAATTTATAAGGAAATCGAGAAATGTGAGCTTAGCTCAACTCGAAGAAGAAATAATTCGTCCATATTCACTATTCTTTAAAACTTAATTTTCAAATGACCAACCCTTTTATACTTTATCCGCTATTATTATTTACCGGATTTTTTGCCGGATTAGTAGACTCAATTGCCGGCGGGGGCGGATTAATTACTATCCCCGCTCTTCTAAGTTTTGGCTACCCTCCACATATTACTCTCGGTACAAATAAATTTCAATCAAGCTTCGGAAGTTTTACAGCATCATATTATTATATAAAAAAGGGTGCTGTAGTTATAAAAGAATCACTTTTAGGAATATTCTTTACCTTTATAGGGGCTTCTATCGGTGTATGGACAGTACAGCAAGTTCCCGGAGAGGTTTTGAATAATATAATTCCTTTTTTACTAATAGCAATTATTATTTATACGTTCACGAAACCGAATCTTGGGGATATTGATATCCATCCAAGACTTTCTAAAAAAGTATTTTACCCTATTTTCGGATTATTATTAGGATTTTATGATGGTTTTTTCGGCCCCGGAGTAGGCTCATTCTGGGCAATAGCTTTTGTTACAATTTTAGGGTTTAATTTTACAAAGGCAACTGGTTTTACTAAGGTTATGAATTTCACAAGCAACATTGTTTCATTTTTTTTGTTTTTAATTGCCGGACAAATGATATTTACTGCTGGTATCGTAATGGCAATTGGGCAAGTTCTTGGCGCTAAGTTAGGTTCTGGTTTAGTAATAAAAAAGGGGGCGAAATTTATTCGCCCGGTTTTTATTTCTGTAGTAATACTTACGACACTCAAATTACTATTTGATAGGTTTCACTAAATTCATTTTTTCCAATCCGGAAATCTTCCTGGTGTCCAAGGTGCTCCAGATGATTCCAACTCATTTTGTAAACTATTCAAATCAATTTCAATTAGACTTCTTAGGTTTGGCAGAAGCTTTGAGAACAATTCGCTGGCATTTTCATAATTATCTTTATCAGTTTTAGTCGGTGATGAAGATGATTGCCACTCGTCCCCTATAATAGATTGTACACGGTCTACAATTGAAGGAGGCACGTTAATATTTCTGCTGATCAGACTTTTATCTCCTGTTAGTTGACGAATAATTTCCTCGTTTTTCACTTCTATAGAATCTGCCTGCTTAAACATTCCTAAATCTAAATTTGGGGTATTGAGTATAGCTGTTTTAATTAATTTTATTTTTTCTGCCAGATTGTTTGCTACGTTAACAGCTCCCATAACAGCTCTATTCAATTCGGCAACTTTCTTCTGGAATTCTGCAAGCTTTTCTTTATTAGATGCAGGTAAAGTAGAGTTGTTAAGAATTTCAGTCGTAAATTTTTGTGGTCCGTTCAATAAAGTTGTAACTCCGTCAACACATTTTGAAAGCGTTACTGAATATGAACCGGGCGATACAAGCATACCATCGCTTGAATTAGAGAATTCTTTTCTAGGAGTTTTAATCGGATCAGTTGAAGGATAACGCAAATCCCAGGTGATTCTGTTAATTCCAGCTGAAGCGGAAGCTGTTAATTTCCTAATTACATTGTTTGAATCATCATAAACTGTAAATAATAAAAAAGGTTTTTGTTCATTATCTTCCTGACGAAGTTCTTCATTGGAAGGAAACGGAATCGGCTTATTTTCTTTAATTAATTTCTTTTCATCTTCTTGCCGGATTTCTTTTTTCGTTTTTATTGATTCTTTTAAATAATAAGTAAATGTAGCGCCAAAAGGAGGATTATCAGCAGTAAAATAACCTGCACCTTGCGAAGCTTTTCCATTATCTCCAAGTGGTTGAGATGGAATAAACAACAAAGGATTTTTTACCGGGAAGAGTATACTTTCCTTTTGCAGAGAATCGGAAGTCAAATAACGTAGTGGAGAATAATTATCCAAAATGTAAAAGCCTCTTCCGAAGGTTGCAACTGCTAAATCACTTTCTCTACTCTGAATAGCCAAATCCATAACGGCAATTGTAGGAAAGTTGCCTTTTAATTGAACCCAATGTGTGCCGCCATCTATTGTAAAGAATAATCCAAATTCTGTCCCTGCAAAAAGTAGTTCAGGATTTTTATAATCTTCAACAATTGTATGTACATATCCATTTTTTGGTAAATCACCTACTATTGATTTCCAGGTTTTCCCGGCATCTAAACTTTTCAGGAGGTATGGAGCAAAATCATTTCTTTGATGATTGTCAAAAGCAGCATAAACAGTATTCCGGTCAAATTGAGATGCTAGTAAACAACTCACATAAGTAGTCTCTGGAACTTCGGAAAACTTTGTATATTTTTCCCAATTTTTACCGTCATCTTGCGTGACGCT
>JAJXTM010000357.1 GCA_021783875.1 Bacteroidota bacterium | reverse complement strand
TTTAAAAAATACTTTATCCGGATTTTTGATGAAATAGTTCAAAGAAAAAAACAGGCATTTTTAGTGGGAGGCTCAGGTCTTTATTTAAGTTCAGTTATTCAAAATTATGAACTTAAAGAAGCAGAAAATAACGAAAATGATATCTTTAAACTTAGCGAAATGAATATCGATGAATTAAAAGAAATACTCTTTGGTTTGAGAGCAAATAATCACAATACTACTGACTTAATAGATAAAGACAGAACGATTAAGGCAATTTTAGCCGCAAAAGCTGAAAAGAATATTCTTAATAAAAAGTTTATTTCAGTAGTTATTGGAATTAAACTTGAAAAGGATGAAATTAAAACACGAATTTCTCAAAGACTGGAAAAAAGACTAAAGTCCGGAATGATAGAAGAGGTCACCAAATTAATAAACTCAGGTGTATCACTACAAAAGTTACTTTTCTTTGGTCTTGAATATAAATTTATTGCCCTTTACTTAAGAAATGAATTAAGCTATGATGAAATGTTCATGAAATTAAACCAGGCTATTAATAAATTTGCTAAAAGACAAGCAACGTGGTTTCGCAAAATGGAAAAAGAGGGAATCAAAATAAATTGGATCGATAGAGGAGACTATGAGCAGGCAAGATCAATTATTTTAAAATTATTGTAAAACTGCATAAAATTTAATTATAAGCTTTGATAATTTTACAATAACAAAATTTTAATATTAAAATTAGTAAGGAAGAAAATGCTTTCGATATACAATACACTAACAAAAATGAAAGAAGAATTTGTACCTATCCACTCCCCTGAAGTTAGTATGTATGTTTGCGGACCTACTGTATATGATTTCTTTCATATAGGCAATGCCCGTTCATTTATAATGGCTGATATTGTAAGACGATATCTTGAGTACAAAAATTATAAAGTCAAATACGTGATGAATCTTACCGATGTAGATGATAAGATCATAAAAAAATCTATCCAAGAAAAAAAACAAGCAGCCGAAATATCGGAGAACTATATCTTAGCTTTTCTGGAAGATATCAATAAATTAAAAATAAAACCGGCGACCCTTTATCCTAAAGCTACTGCACACATGAAGGAAATAATACAATTTATCAAGGAGCTGGAAGATAAGGGATATGCTTACAATATTGACGGAAATGTATTTTTCGACGTATTAAAGTTTAAAGAATACGGAAAATTAAGCGGAAAAAAAACAGATGAACTTGAATCCGGCGCTCGAATTGAGATTAATGAAGAAAAAAGAAATCCATTAGATTTTTCTTTATGGAAAAAAGCAAAAGCCGGTGAGCCTTTTTGGGAAAGTTTTTGGAGCAAAGGTCGACCTGGTTGGCATATTGAATGTTCAGCAATGAGCTGCAAACATTTGGGAACAACTTTTGACATTCATGCCGGCGGAAATGATTTAATATTTCCGCATCATGAAAATGAAATAGCTCAGAGCGAAGCTGCAAATGGTAAAAAATTTGTTAACTACTGGATACACTTTGGTTTCCTGAATATTAATGATGAAAAAATGTCTAAATCACTCGGTAATTTTTTTACAGCCCGCGATATTTTAAAAAAACATTCTGCGGAAGCTATTAGACTTTCATTTGCACAAACTCATTATGCCGGTCCCTTAAATTACAGCGAGGATCTATTATTATCATCAGAAAAGGGATTAGAAAAAATTAATAACTTAGCCTATAAAATTCAAAATGAACTATCTACGGCTAAAAAGACTGAGGTTTCACTAAATTTTAATTTTGATAAATATTATAGGGCATTTGAATCATCTATGGATGATGATTTTAACACTCCGCAGGCAACCGCCGTAATTTTTGATTTTACAAGAGATATAAATAAAACTATTTCAGAAAATGAAAACCTTAATTATGAATTCTTCAAAAGTGCGAAATTATTTCTTGAAAAAACTGCAGTAAATGTTTTAGGTATATTAGATTTTGAAAAACATTCAAAATATGCCGGTGATTCAATAGAAAATGAGCTTATAGAATTGCTAATAAGGTTACGCATTGAAGCAAAAGAAGAAAAAAATTTTCTACTTTCCGATAAAATAAGAGATAGATTAAAAGAAATTGGAATTATTTTGCAGGACAGTAAGGAACGAACTACTTTTAAAAGAATAACGATATAAAACCTTATATCATAGAAATTTGCAAAATCAAGAAAAGATAATAATTCGTAAAATAATGATTGGGGATGACGAGTTCCCTTATCGAATTCGTTTCAGCAATAAAGCTAAATATTTACGACTTCAGATTAAAAATTCCAATTCACTTGAAATGGTGCTCCCCCATAGTTATATATTATCGGAAGCAGAAAAATTTTTAATCAGAAAGAAACTATGGATAAAGAAATATTTAATAAATAAACAAGTAATGCCGAAGCGATACCTCTTATTCGGTAATGAGGTTTCAATTACACATAGTTACGATTTGTTTATTAAAAGACATAAAGCGGTTTATCATAATTTCAATCTAAATATCACAAGTCCTTCGGATAGCAATTCTGATCTCGAAAGATTATTTGAAAAGTGGCAGAAAAAAACTGCAAAAGTGTTTATTACTGAACGTGTGAAGAAACTTGCTGAAAAATATAATTTTAAGATAAACAAAGTTAATATACGCGGACAAAAAACCAGGTGGGGCAGCTGTTCATCAAAAGGAAG
>JAJXTM010000356.1 GCA_021783875.1 Bacteroidota bacterium | reverse complement strand
AGTCAGCTATATTGGATCTGGCGGATTATCAAAAACTTTTATCGGAACTTCCTTTATGTTCCCCTTTGGTTTGGCAGTAGGGGCAACTATGGATTATTATTTCGGAAATATTTCATATTCTTCTCAAGTTAATTTTTCAAGTACATCTGATGTATCTACTAATTACCAAAAAAATTATAACCCAAATGGTTTGGGAACTACAGTCGGTTTAATAAGTCCGGATTTTTCACCATTATTTAATTCAAAATCAATTGCTGATGTAAGACTTGGAATCTCTCTTAGCTACATCTCAGCCCTAAGTACTGACACAATTGCTACTTCAAATAATATAATAGCTACAGATACTGTCGCGTCCGGAAATACTCAAATGAAAATTCCTATAAGATTTTCTGGTGGATTAAGCTTTGTATTAAAACAAAAATATTTATTTACTCTGGATTATCTCAGCCAAGCATGGCAGAATTATTCATTTGGAAATATCAAGTCTCAATATTTACAAAATGCCTATAAGTTAAGTTTAGGATTTGAATACAGACCTCTCCCGGATAATAATGCAGGTTTTACTAAGAATATTATCTGGCGTGCCGGTTTAAGTTACGAACAAACTCCATTTATTCTTGATTATACTAGTATTTATCAATACTCAATCTCCGGTGGAGTTTCATTGCCATTAAGTTATCAAAATACAATTGATATTGGCTTGCAGTATTCAACTAGAGGGAAATCAACCTTGGATTTAGTAAAAGAAAATTCTTTTAGAGTTGATTTTAGTTTAAGTTTGGGACAATTGTGGTTCAGTAGGAGTGAAAGATATTAAAATTAATTTATTGAAAGATTTATGTTTGAAAATTTAAAAAAAGATAAGGAAGTATTTGATGTCCTGAAATCAGAAACCAGACGTCAAAATGAAAACTTAGAATTAATTGCTTCTGAAAATTTTGTTAGTCAGGCAGTATTAGAAGCTGCTGGTTCAGTGCTTACTAATAAATATGCAGAAGGTTATCCTGGCAAAAGATATTATGGCGGATGTGAATATGTCGATATTGCTGAGAATTTAGCTCGAGAAAGACTTAGAAAATTATTTAATGCAGAATACGTAAACGTTCAACCGCACAGTGGCTCACAGGCTAATATGGCTGTATTGATGACCTTCCTAAATCCAGGTGATAAATTTCTCGGATTAAGTTTAGCGCATGGGGGACATTTGACCCACGGCTCTCCGGTTAATTTTTCAGGTATTCTTTATAATGCAGTTGGTTATTCTTTAAATAAGGATACTCATCTTCTTGATTATGATGAAATTGCTGATTTGGCTAAAAGAGAAAAACCAAAGTTGATAATTACAGGTGCAAGCGCTTATTCACGTGAGTGGGACTATAAAAAATTTAGAGAAATTGCAGATTCTGTAGGTGCATTATTGATGTGTGATATGGCGCATCCTGCAGGTTTGATAGCTAAAGGTTTGCTTAATAGTCCGCTGCCTTATTGTGATGTTGTTACTTCAACTACTCATAAGACATTGCGTGGTCCCCGTGGCGGGATTATTTTAATTGGAAAAGATAAGGAAAACCCTTTCGGTATTAAGACTATTAAAGGAGATCGGTTAAAATTAATGTCTGAAATATTTGATAGTACGGTTATGCCTGGAATTCAAGGCGGACCTTTAATGCATATAATAATGGCAAAAGCTGTTGCATTTGGTGAGGCGCTTGATGATAATTTCAAGGATTATGCAATTCAAATAATTAAAAATGCTAAAGCGCTAGCTTCAAAATTAAATAGTTTCGGATTTAATGTCGTTTCCGGGGGAACAGATAACCATTTAATGCTGATTGATCTTAACAACAAAAATATTACAGGTAAAGAGGCAGAAATAGCATTAGGTAAGGCTGCAATAACTGTTAATAAGAACATGGTGCCTTTTGACCAAAGAAGCCCGTTTGTAACAAGCGGTATTAGATTAGGTACGCCTGCCGTCACTACTAGAGGAATGAAAGAACCGGAAATGGAACGAATTGCTATTCTTATAAATAAAGCAATAGAAAATTATTCAAATGATAATGCTTTACTTAATATAAACAAAGATGTTAAGGCATTTTGCTCAGAATTTATATTGTATCCAGAACAGATTTAATATTCGGTTAAAAATTGGCGACTGACGAAATAGTATCATATACTCCTCCTTCTGAAAAGGAAGAAAAAGAAATGACTTTTCTAGAGCATCTTGAAGAGTTACGGTGGAGGATTATTTATGCACTAATTGGACTGGGTGTAGGATCACTGGTATGTTGGATTTTCGTTGATTTCCTTGTTGATGATGTTCTGCTTTTACCTGCTAGAAGGGTAGGTGTTCAACTTCAGAATCTAAAACCATTCGGTCAATTAATGCTTTATTTTGAAGTAGCAATGGTTGGTGGTCTAATCTTAAGCTTGCCAAATGTTTTTTACCAACTATGGAAATTCATTTCACCAGCACTTAAAAAAAATGAAAGAAGGTATATTTCTGCTATTGTCGGATTTTCGACTTTATGCTTTTTGTTAGGAATAGTTTTTGCCTATTTTATAATGCTACCTTATTCTCTAAAATTTGCTTCACAATTCGGTTCTGCAAATATAAAAAATGTTTTCGCAATAGATGAATATATGACAATAATACTTAGTATTATGTTAGGTGCAGGACTTGTTTTTGAACTTCCCATGATT
>JAJXTM010000058.1 GCA_021783875.1 Bacteroidota bacterium | reverse complement strand
CGCATTTTTTTCCCCCAGATTCAATAATGATTCAGAAGAATAATATTTAGCCGTAGCGTAAAGTTCATCAGAAAGATGGTGTTCAAGAAAGAATTTCTGGAATAATTTATTTGCAATAGCAAATTGGTGACTATTATAGGCGTCCATGGCTATGCTAAACTTATCAGCTGTTGTCTGAGCTTGTATCTTGATCAGAATGGACATTAGAAATAATACTAAAAAATATATTTTTTTCATTTTCGTTCAGCAATATGATTAAATAAAAGCTAAAAAAGTAAATGTAAAATTAATAAAATCTAAGATGTAATTTTGTATTACAGCACAGATAAATCATTTAAAAATTTGACTCATCGACCCAGTTAGTTATTTGCCATTTATTTTGTGCATTTTTTCTTAATGACATATTAACTCGACCAGAGAGAGTAACTACATCAGTAGGGCTAAAAGTAATTGTAAGATTGAACTCACGAATAATATTAGCAGTCGAAGAATCCTGGCTATTAAGGTCAATATTATTCCAAATCAAATTAAGAGTTTGGGAATTCTGAAAAAGTCCATAAGATGTTTTCATTTCTTCATCTCTTCCCCAAGAGACATCATATCCATTATCATAATCATGATAAGTAAATACAAAATCAGGCGTTATGAGCTGCCCATAAATAGTAGTATCTCTAAATGTGTAAGCATACTGAAAGTTTTGGAAAACGCCGGCAATAGTAGACTGATCTGATAAGGTTGATGAAGGATTATTTAATGAAGTGTCCAATGCCGGTGAGAATGGATTTTTACATCCATAAAAAAATATCTGGCAAAAGAAAAAAATATAAATTGAAAATTTAATAGGTCCTCCCTTTCAAATCGCTCCAACTAGGAAGAGAACTATTTTTAGAATCCTGCCAAAAGTAAATAACCCATAGAGAGCGAGAGTCTCTTGTCATGCTAAATCTTAGATCACCTTGATAATTTTGCGGAAAATTTTGATCCGTAGCCGGAACATTTAGGAAATATGAAGCCGAGTAAAAGACACTATCACCTTGAGGATTCACAGATGGATTTGAAATAGTCAGAGTAATTTGCATACTTGAAGGCACTAAAGAAATCATATTATTAAAATATTGTTCTTCATTTTTTATACCCCATGATTCTCCCAAAGCTGGAAATTGTGATAATGAGCTGCTAGAAGGTGAAAAAAGAAAGGTTTTTTGGGTATAAGATGGATTTGAAAAGCAAGTTAAATAATTTTCTAAGTTTTTATCAAATAATGAATTAACTAAATTTTGAATAAGTATATCCGGAGTAACAGCTTGTTGATAATTTGATCTTGGCTGGTTAGGCGGTTGTGCTGTACGAGTAGTGAACAAATCACAACCACTAATCATAGAAAATATTACTAATAATAAGAAAATCTTCATTGGAAAAGCAAAATAAATTTTGATTTTTAAATTATGAATTTTGTATTCATTTCTATGAAAATGAGAATTTATGCTGAATAAATATCATAATAAATATATTTCTTCAAAATCCAATAATTAATTACGGATAGAATTTAACCAAAATATTCAAAGAATGATTCTTCCCAAAACGGCTCTACCAATTGTAGCTTCATCAGCAAATTCTAAATCACCACCAACCGGTATTCCACGCGCTAATCTAGAAATTTTAACGCCAAGAGGTTTAATTAATTTTGCAAGATACAATGTTGTTGTTTCGCCTTCAGTATCAGGATTTAATGCTAAAATAATTTCTTTAATTTCTTCATTTTCAAATCTTTTAAGAAGTTCTTTGATTTTTAAAGTTTCAGATCCTATTCCTGAAAGTGGAGAAAGAACTCCACCTAATACATGGTAGATTCCTGAGAATTCATGGGTTTTTTCAATGGCAATGACATCACTAGCTTCTTCAACGACACAAAGTAATGCAGAATCTCTTTTGGGATTTTTACAAATATCGCAAAGATCATCAGTTGCCAGGTTATAGCATCTAGAGCAAAAATGCAATTTGGTTTTTAAGTCATGAATTGCATCTAAAAAATTATTAACAGTATTATCATCACATTTTAAAAGATATAAAGCTAATCTTTGGGCAGTTTTTTTGCCGATACCAGGTAACTTACTCAACTCTTCAATTGCGGCTAAAAGCGGTTCAGCTATCTGCAAGATTAAAATCCGGGTAAATTTAATCCTGGTGGCAACATTCCTTTTGTAACTTTGGACATTTCATCCTCTGCTAACTTTGAGGCTGATTGGAGTGCTTTATTGACGGCAGCAACTACAAGATCTTCTAAAATTTCTTTTTCTGATGGATTTATGACTTGAGGATCAATTTCAATAGAAATTATTTCCTTATTACCATTAGAAGTAGCTTTAATCATCCCACCACCAGCTTCTTCACTAACTGTTAGTTCACCTAAACGGCTTTGAACCTTTTGCATTTCATCTTGCATTTTTTGAACTTGCTTTAACATTCCTTGCATTCCGCCCTTCATCAATACCTCCTAAAAGTAAAATTTATTAAGAATTATCATATTTATTTTTTATTTTTGATCAAATATAACATATCAGATTGACTTTTTGTACTTGTTTTTTATAATTTCTCAACCAAATTTTTATTTTATGTCCAGAATTACAAATTAAAAGGTAAAAAATGCAAGAGGATTTACTAATAAGGGAAAGTTCACTTGATAATAATTACTCACAAATTGTAGAATATCCAGACACATATTCATTAAATGGAGAAAAATTATTAAAGATTAAAAATCTTGGTGAAAGGTTTGCTTATTTTAATTTACATTTTTTAGATTTCTTAAAGGAATATCATATTCCTTCGGCATTTGTAAAAATTCATAATAAGAATGGAATAAAATTTACTAAGCATTCCAGGTTGCAATTTTATATAAGAATATTAAATATTACTGATAAAAGAACCTCAAAATTATTTTCTTTGAAAGAGTCAGAACCACTTAATTTACCAATTTTTGAAGTACATTTCGGATTGGGAAAAGATACATTAATTTCTGATAGCCATTTAATCGCATTTGATTTATGCTCAAACGAGGATCTTAAAATCATTTACAGAATTTGTTCCAAAGTTAATGCTGTACTAAAATCTTATTTTGAAAGAAGAAATTATCTTTTAGCAGAAGTAAATTGTTATTTCGGAAAATATGAGAATAAAATTTTCTTAGTTGATGATTTTACACCGCGAAGTTTAAAAATTCTCCCTTTCGATAGAAGTGATAATTTTATTGATCCATATAGACTTTCTACAGTACCCGAAGTTAGGCATTATACCGAAAATCTTTACAATTTAACGAGAATATAAATAATGTTTACTAAATATGGTTATTCTACTATTTTAAAAATAATTTTCATTCTATTAGTAATAACAATAATTGCCTTTTTGATTCCTAATATTTTTATTAAATATTTTATTTTAATTATCGTTTTTTCCTTTTTTATATTCACTCTTTACTTTTTTAGAGATCCAGAACGCTTTCCACCGGATAAGGATAGTATTATAGTATCACCTGCAGATGGAAGAGTTATTTTAGTTAAAAATGTAATTGATGATAAATTTATTAATGGACCTGCTAAGCAAATTTCGATATTTATGTCACCATTAAATGTGCATGTTAACCGCATTCCTATTAGCGGAGTAATTGAATATAAAAAGTATTATAAAGGGAAGTATATTGCTGCCTTTAAGGATAAAGCTTCGGTTGAGAATGAAAGAGCAGAATTTGGAATTAGTACTATTTTCGGTAAAATACTTTTTACTCAAGTTGCAGGTTTTATAGCTCGAAGAATTGTTTATGATGTAGAAGTAGGTGAAAAGGTTGAAATCGGCAAAAGGTTCGGAATGATAAAATTCGGGAGCAGAGTTGATGTTATTGTTCAGCCACAATGGTCAGAAAAAGTTAAATCAGGCGATTCAGTTATTGCTGGAAAAACTATATTATTCGAATTAAACTGATTAAAATGAAACAAATCCGAATTACTCGCTCGATAATCCCGAATTTATTTACAGCAATGAATTTATTTTGCGGTTTCTATTCAATAATAAATGCAAGTCAACAATCATATTATTATTCAGCTTGGCTTATAATTATTGCGGCAATATTTGATGCACTAGATGGAATTGTAGCAAGGTTAACAAATTCTAGCAGTATGCTGGGTGTACAGTTGGATTCATTGTCAGATATTGTAAGTTTTGGGGCAGCCCCAGCATTTTTAATATATAAAACTTACTTATATAATTTTAATTCAGCCGGTGTAATAATAAGTTCTTTTCTATTAATAGCCGGAGGTTTTAGGTTGGCAAGGTTTAATGTGCAATTAGTAGGCTTTGATAAATCTTATTTCAAAGGATTGCCAATCCCCTCTTCTGCTATAACTGTGGCTTCATTTATAATTATATATTTTAACAAAAATACCGGATTTGAAAATTCTTTATCAAATTTTATTATACCTCTAATCATATTGCTTTCTTTTTTAATGGTCAGCACAATAAAATATGATACCCTACCAAAAATTAGCTTAAAGGAATTTAGATCTAAACCGCTGGTTTTTATTTTATTAATTATAAGCTTAATAATATCTATTTATACAAAGGGTAAAGCACTATTCTTTATCTTTCTTTTCATGATTCTATTTGGTATTTTTCGACAAATATTTTATATTTTTTCAATTAAGAAAATCAATAAAAATAAAAATTGACAAATATAAATTATAATTTATATTTGAGGTATTAATAATATTGATGAATCACCTAATCTAAATAAGTGATTTACTAAAAAGTTCATAATTATAAAGGAATTTGTTTTGTTTAAAGCAAAAGTATTAGTTAAACGAAGACCTTCGATTTTGGATCCACAAGGAATGGCAGTAGAAAAAGGAGCAAAGCATCTAGGTTTTAATAATATCAGAGAAACTAGAATAGGCAAATATGTCGAATTTACTTTAGATTTAGCCGATAGAAAGACTGCTGAAGTAGAATTAAACGAATATTGCAACAAACTTCTTATTAATCCTAATCTGGAAGATTTCGAATATACTTTGGAAGAAATTTAATGAAACCAAAATTTGGAGTTGTTGTCTTCCCTGGTTCAAACTGCGATCATGATGCTTACTATGCACTTAAAAATTATACTGGTTCGGAAGTCACATTCTTATGGCATAAAGAAAGAGATCTTCAAAACGCTCAAATAATAATTTTGCCAGGTGGTTTTTCATACGGTGACTATCTTCGTACAGGTGCTATAGCGAGGTTTTCTCCGATTATGAATTCTATTATAGATTTTTCAAAAAAAGGCGGTCGAATCATCGGCATTTGTAATGGCTTCCAAATATTATTAGAAGCTAAATTATTGCCGGGAGTATTGCTCAAAAATAAGTCACTTCAATTTGTTTGTAAAGATGTTTATCTTTCCATTGAAAATAATAGAACTTTTTTTACTGAAGGATTAAGTAAAAATATTGCACTTAAAATTCCTATTGCGCATGGAGAAGGTAATTATTTTGCTGACAAGGAAACATTGGACTCTATCTTGGAAAATGATCAAATTGTTTTCAAGTATTCTACTAGTGAGGGTATAATTAACGAAGAGTCTAATCCAAACGGTTCTTTATTAAATATAGCAGGCATTGTTAATAAAGAAGGAAATATTTTAGGTTTGATGCCGCATCCTGAGAGAGCAAGTAATCCATTGCTAGGGAAAAAAGACGGCGGTTTAATACTTAATGCAATTGTTAATAATTTTGCGAATTAATCTTTATAATATTTAAATTTAAATTATATTGGTGCATACCAATTTATAAAGTCTTTCTTTGAAATTAAAAAATAGGTGTATATATGTTAGAAGATATGAGCTTTGGGAAATTACTAATTATAGTTCTAGTAATTATGGTTCTTTTTGGAGCAAAAAGGATTCCTGATCTTGCACAGGGTTTAGGTAAAGGAATTCGAGAATTTAAAAAAGCTTTAAGGGATGTTGAGGATGAGGTAAAGTCACCGTCAACTCCTCAAGATAAAAAGCCAGAAGATAAACAATAATAAACTCATACCCCTCTTCTGCCAATTATTTAAGGCTTTGAATGAGGAAATACTTAATTTAACTATTAGGCAAAAAGCTCATTGCTATCCTATAAGAATTTCAAAGAAAAAAGTGTTTTATTAAAAGAAGGAAAGCTTTCGCTTTCCGATAATATTTCTTATTTCTTATCTAAA
The DNA here is from genome assembly GCA_021783875.1 of Bacteroidota bacterium. Lineage (GTDB taxonomy): Bacteria > Bacteroidota > Ignavibacteria > Ignavibacteriales > Ignavibacteriaceae > FEN-1297. Next base: position 5,945 of record JAJXTM010000058.1, on the reverse strand, counting down.
ATTCATGAATCAAAGAATATAAACGCTTTTAATTTTGTATTTGAAGAAAATGCAAAAAAAATTGCTAAAGAAATTGAAACAAAAGTTAAGAATGGCAAGGCAGGTAAGCTAGCTGGATTGGTTGTTGCCATTAAAGATGTATTATCTATTAAAGACCTGCCCACAACATGCTCGTCAAATATGCTTCGTAATTTCAAATCTATTTATACTGCAACTGTTGTTCAAAGATTAATCAATGAAGACGCTATTATTATAGGGAAGACAAATTGTGATGAATTCGCAATGGGCTCCTCAAATGAAAATTCAGCTTTTGGACGCGTGCTAAACCCTGTTAATATATCTCATGTACCAGGCGGATCAAGCGGAGGGTCAGCTGCTGCGGTAGCTGCGGATTTATGTGATATTTCTTTGGGTACAGACACAGGTGGTTCAATTAGACAGCCCGCGGCTTTTTGCGGGGTCTATGGACTTAAACCAACATATGGTTTAATTTCCAGGTATGGTTTAACAGCATTTGCATCTTCATTTGATACGATTGGGCCATTTGCAAAAAATATTGAAGACATCGCTACAGTACTTGAAGTGATTTCAGGTAAAGACGAATTAGACTCTACTTCGGTACAAGTTGGGACTAATAATTATTTGGAAAATATATTTCAGAATACTAAAATAAAGATCGGAATTGCTGCGGAATATTTTGGTGAAGGTATTGATAAGGAAATTCAAAATAAAATAAGAAACATAATTAATAAATTAAAAGATAAAGGTTTTGAATTTATAGATATTTCTTTACCTCATTCGGAATATAATATAGCAACTTATTACATTTTAACCACAGCAGAAGCATCATCAAATCTTGCTAGGTATGATGGTACACGGTATGGTTACCGTTCTAATAACAATGAAAATTTATCTGAAATGTATAAGTCTTCCCGTTCTGAAGGATTCGGGAAAGAAGTTAAAAGAAGGATAATGCTGGGAACTTATGTCCTATCTTCAGGTTATTACGATGCTTATTACCGCAAAGCGCAAAAAGTGAGAAGATTGATAAAAAATGATTTTGACGATGCATTTAGAAAAGTAGATATTATATTAACTCCGACCTCACCTTTCGTAGCTTTTAAAATAGGCGAAAAAACAAATAATCCACTTGAAATGTATTTGAGCGATATTTTTACTACCTCAGCAAACCTTGCCGGAATTCCAGGAATTAATATTCCTATTGGGAACAATTCTAATGGATTACCTATTGGAATGCAACTTTTGGCAAATCAATTTGATGAATCCAAATTATTACAATTATCCTATTTTATACAGAATAATTTACTTTTATAAAATTATTAATATTCTCTTCATTATATGATGTAAATTAAATGATAAAGACTTATGGTCACATAATTTGGGATTGGAATGGAACATTATTAAATGATATTGCACTCAGTCTTAGTATAATAAATAATATAATATCAAAAAGGAATTTACCTACTATTTCCTTAAAATATTATAAAGATATTTTTACTTTTCCCGTAAAAGAATATTATCAAAAAGCTGGTTTAGATTTTTCAAAATATCCATTTGAAACATTAGGAATGGAATGGATAAAGGAATATGAAGAAAGAAAACTAGAAGCTCAATTATTCCCTAATTCACTAGCCACTTTAAAAACCATCCAACAATCCGGGATCAGGCAATCAATTTTATCTGCATATTTAAAAAAAGATCTTGTCAATATAATCACATATTTTAAACTAGACATTTTCTTCCAATATATTTACGGACTAGATACTATATATGCCACAAGTAAAGTTGATTTAGGAGTTGAACTAGTTGAAAAACTAAATATTTCAAATAATAATATACTTTTAATTGGCGATACAGTTCATGATTTTGAAGTTTCAAAAGTAATTGGAGTTGACTGCATCTTAATAGCAGATGGTCATCAATCAAAGTCAAGGTTAATAAATTGCGGTGTCCCGGTGCTGAATACTTTGGGTGATATTAATTCATTTTTAAAAATTAACTATAGGGTATTGTGAGGGTAAATATATTTTTCAAAAGTTATTTATTTTTGAAATGATTTTACTTGCATAAAATAAACTAACTAATTAAATTGAGTTTAAAATTTTAGGAGTTATATGAAAATTAAATCACAAGAGCAATATGGAGCCGTAGTTATTGAATTAAAAGGTAACGTTATGGGCGGCGATGATACAAAAGACTTTAATGAACTTTTGCACAAGCTAATTGATGAAGGAAAAAAGAATATTATAATTGATCTTGCAGAAGTCAAATTTATGAATAGTTCCGGATTAGGAATGTTAATCAGCGGGCTTACAACGATGAAAAAAGAAAACGGTCAGCTGAAATTAGCTCGTACCACTGACAAAATTGAAAGTTTGCTTGTAATTACAAAACTTGTTACAATTTTTGAATCATTCGAAACAGTAGATGAAGCAGTAAAGAGTTTTACAAAATAATTCTTTTCAAATAATTCTGAAAATAAAACTCCGTAATTTAATATTCGGAGTTTTATTTTGTCTAAATTTCAAGGAAAATAAATGAGTGTAGTTGTTCTTGTTGGAAGTCAATGGGGAGACGAAGGTAAAGGGAAAGTTGTAGATATTTTAAGTGAAAACTTTGAAATTGTTACTAGATATCAAGGTGGAGCAAACGCCGGTCATACAGTAGAAATTGGCGATAAAAAATATGTACTACATTTAATTCCATCAGGTATTTTGAGAGAAAATGTTATTTGTGTCATAGGAAACGGTGTAGTAATTGATCCGGTAGCATTACTCGAAGAAATTGAATTACTTGAAAAAAACAATATCCACGTTGGCGGCAGGCTTTTCATTAGTCACAATGCTCATCTTATTATGCCCTATCATAAACTATTAGATTCTATAAGTGAAAGCGGAGAGAATAAAATCGGTACAACCGGACGAGGAATTGGACCTTGTTATATAGATAAATATGCAAGAAAAGGTATAAAAATTGTTGATTTACTAAATCGCAAAACACTTGAGGAAAAAATCAGAGAAAACTTAAAAGAAAAGAATAACCTTTTAAGGAAATTATATAATCATGACGAACTTGATGCTGAAGTAATTGTTCATCAATATTTAGAATTTGATAAAATAATTGATAAATATATAAAAGATGTGCCTGCTTATTTAAATAATGCTATTGAAGAAGGCAAATCAATACTTCTTGAAGGAGCACAGGGAGCATTATTAGATGTTGATCATGGTACTTACCCATATGTCACTTCCTCCAGCCCTACTTCCGGCGGTGCTTGTACAGGATCCGGAATTCCACCGACTAAAATCGATTCGGTAATTGGTATTGTTAAAGCTTATACTACAAGGGTGGGTTTAGGTCCATTTCCTACCGAACTTTTAGATGCTGATGGTGAGAAATTAAGAAAGATCGGCGCTGAATTCGGAGCAACTACAGGGAGACCTAGACGTTGCGGCTGGTTTGATGCTTTTCTTGTTAGATATTCAGCAATGATAAACGGAATCAATACATGTGCGGTTACCAAACTTGATGTATTAAGCGAATTTGAAAGCATAAAAGTATGTGTGGGTTATGAAATTGACGGTAAAACTGTAAAATACTTCCCTACAGATGTTGAGAGATTATCTGCAGCAGTACCAATTTATGAAACTTTACCCGGATGGAAACAAGATATTTCTAACTGCAGAACTTATAGTGAATTACCGTCATTGACTCAAGATTATCTTTCTTTTATATCTAAACAATCCGGTATTAAATTTAATATTGTCGGTATAGGACCAAAAAGAGAACAAACTTTTTTTGTTGATTAAATCAGATACGTTCATTAATATTTGTGTTTTTCATTAGAATATTATTCCAAAAAATTTACCTGAAATTGCATCTCTCCCCCAAAGAATTTTAATGTATATTTCCAATCAATATTAATAAAATTTTAAATTGCTTATTGAATAACAAATTTTCAAAAATTATTAAGGAATAATAAATGAAAATGAAAGGCGGACCTGCATCGCTTAATATGAAGATCGCTCTTCTAGTTATAGCTATTTTAATTGCGGGAGGAACATTATTTTACACTCAAAATCTTGTAACTCAATTACAGAAAAACGAAAGACAAATTGCAGTTTTATACGCAAAAGGGATAGAATATGTCGCAAATACTTCTTCCCCGGAGACAGATATTACATTTCTTTTTGAGAATATTTTAAAACCTATCGATTTCCCATTAATAAATACAGATTCCAAAAATAGAGTCATAATTACTGATAAGCATGATATAAAGGATATTAGGAATATTAAATATGATACCTCGCTTACTAATAAGCAGCTTGAAAAATTTTTTGAAAATAAAATAAAAGAGATGGATCTTGAGAATAAGCCTATTTCAATAACTTATAAAGACTCTATTTTATTGCAGAGAATTCATTATGGCGATTCAGATTTGATTAATCAGTTAAAATATTACCCTATGCTGCAAATAATTATAGCAGGATTATTTATAATAATTGGATATGTAGGATTTAGCAATATAAAAAGAAGTGAGCAAAGTAATATTTGGGTTGGAATGGCAAAAGAGACTGCACACCAATTTGGGACTCCTATTTCTAGCCTTATGGGGTGGTTAGAAATGTTAAAAATGAATTATAAAGATAATGATAAAGTACTGGATATTGCTGATGAAATTGAAAATGATGTCCAAAGGTTAAATAAAATTACCTATAGATTCTCGAAAATAGGGGCAAAACCGGAAATAAAGAAGAAAGTTGTCTATGAAGAAATCAAAAGGGTAGTTGATTACTTCCAAAGAAGACTTCCCCAAACCGGCAAAAGTGTAGAACTTTATTTTGAAGGTGACCAACAAATACAAGCAGAACTGAACTCTGAATTATTTGAGTGGGTTATTGAAAATCTTATCAAAAATGCTTTAGATGCTATTGAGAATAAAATGGGTAAAATAAAGATAAGTTTAAAGCCTAACAAGAATAAAATTGAAATTGATGTAACTGACAATGGCAAAGGTATTGAAATGAAAAGAAGGAAGGATATATTCCGCCCGGGTTACAGTACAAAAAGAAGAGGCTGGGGTTTAGGTTTAAGTTTATCAAAAAGGATCATTGAATCATATCATAATGGAAAAATATTTGTAAAGACATCTTCACCAGGAGAAGGAACAACATTCAAAATTATCCTTAATAAATGCTAAATAAAATTCCTTTGTTTTTTAAGAAATTTGTTAAATATATGAAATATTACATGTAAAAAGTGTATCAAAATAGGTAAATAATACCTGTTTTATATAAATGAGACATTAGTGGAGCTTATTTTATAAGGAAAAACAACAATTATGTGTGGCACGTAAGTTGAAGTTTTAAACCTGAAAATAGAAAATAGTTTTAAGCATAACTCCCCTCTTAAATATCACTTACGCGGTCTGATTGAATTCAATCAGACCGTTCCTTCTTTTAAAGATCTTCAAAAAAGGATAATATTCTTAATAAAATGCACTAATTCCTTTTGACAATGCCGATATTACTTCCTTTTTAGAAGCTTCAGCTCCAATTATAATTTCACCTATTCCCTTAAGCAGGACAAATTTTATTTTACCATTTCTATTTTTTTTATCATGAAGCATATTTAATAACACATTCTCCAAATTTATTTCAGCAAGATTTTTTGGCAATTTGATTTTGGATGCAAGGGTTAGCATCTTCATCATTAAATTTTTAGGTAATAAATTTAGGTTGTAGGACAAAATAACTGCACAAATAATGCCTGCAGCAACTGCTTCACCATGTTTAATTTTGAAATTAAGTTCTTTTTCAAAAGCATGAGCGAATGTGTGCCCTAAGTTTAATATTTGTCTTAACCCCTCTTCTTTTTCGTCATCAGACACAACAGAAGCTTTAATTAGCACTGATTTAAAAATT
>JAJXTM010000355.1 GCA_021783875.1 Bacteroidota bacterium | reverse complement strand
AATTTCGGGAGAGAACGAGAGAGGCAGCTCATATTGACCTGCCCGAAGATTAACCAAGCTAGTGCCAAATAGATCATTTATTCTAACTTCAATTGCCAACGGCTTGCCTGCGTGACCCGATTCCCAGAGATGAGTGTGCAAATAGAAGGCAACCTTCTGTGAAAAGTTAATACCGGCGTTAAGCTGAATTTCATCTATCCCTGTCTCTGTGCCGATCCGTTGATCATTCGGATAAAATTCTTGATTGATTTTTCCATGCAGATCAAGCGGCACTTCGTCAAAGCCTTTATCCCAAAAACTTTTTTCTTTGCTTGGCGAATCTAATTCATCCGGTGTGCGGAAACCGTTATTCTTAAAATCTCTTCCGAAAGAATTTAGCTGTGGATAAATAGTATGGCACATATCGCAGCCTACTTTGTACTTCCTTGAAAAGGATGGAATTGCAAAAACTGAATTAGCAAGTATAAATGAAAATATAACACATAAAAAACATGGAGAAGCTGATTTGTGAAACATATATACCTCGAAATATTTATTAATAATTAAAGCGTTTTTAAATTGAGTTATTTTACTTTAAAGCCATGGCTGGTAAGATTTTTCTTAGCCTGTTTAAGCGAAACTTCCTTAAGCTTCATTCCGCATTTCGGATCGATTCCGGGATTATCTGACAAAACATTAAAATCCATCGGACATTGGTACACCTTGCCGTCTTTATTTTTATCAATGGACTTCAGATCAATAACTCCTTTGTATGCCAAAGGTGAAGCAGGATTTTCTTTCTTACCTATCTTCATGCTGCTGTCGATCTTCATATTCATGTCCATTTTCATTTCATGTTGAGCGCTTTTTTTTGTTGATGAATCCTGCGCCTTCAATAAAGAACCGGCAGCAGAAAAGACTACAAAAGAAAGAAACAATATTTTTATTATATCTATTCTTTTCGAAAAATAATTTTGCATTTTGATTGCCATTTTGAGTACTCCTTATTTATTTAATTATTTGTATTGGAATAATTTCCTTTGAAACTTTTCATGTTGTTATTCGGAATTGTATAGAAAGATTTGTGCCATGAGAAAAGTTGAATTGAAGCTTATAAATGAAGTTTTCTCAAAGTAAAATAGGTTAATATTTAAAAATTTTTAATTTTTTTTAAAGATTTTAAATGTGTGGTCTTTTTTATATTGTAGTTATTCTATTATAACTTCTGAAATTTGTTCAATAGTTTATTATCCCGGATACAAATCCCTTATCGCTTTCGTAATGAGTCGAATTACCTATATCTTGCCATAGTTTCTTTGTCGCTGTTTATCATAATATCTAAACGCAGAACCGCAGCAATTGGAATATCTTCATTTTTTTAATTTAATTTTCTAACAATCTTCCTTCAAGTTTTGCTTGCTTTTTAAGCTCATAAGACTTCCACAAATAATAAATGACCGGGTAAACTGCAAGCTCCATCAAAACAGAAGTTACAACCCCGCCTAACATCGGAGCTGCGATCCTTTTCATAACGTCTGCACCTGCACCGTTGCTCCACATGATGGGAATTAAACCTGCTACAATTACTGAAGCTGTCATTACCTTTGGTCTTACTCTTTTTACTGCTCCATGGTGAATTGCCTCTGTCAAATCCTTAATTCCTCTCATCATTCCTTTATCTTTCCATTCCTTGTATGCTACATCTAGATATAGAAGCATTACCACCCCTGTCTCGGCATCAAGCCCCGCTAACGCAATTATTCCAACCCATACCGCTATGCTTAGATTGTAGCCTAAAATATATAATAACCAAAATGTACCTACGAGCGAGAAGGGAACTGCTAAAAATATTATTGCAACTTTTATGAATGATTTTGTATTTAAGTATATAATTAGAAAAATGATAAATAAAGTCATCGGAATTACTACCATTAATCGCTGATTTGCATGCTGCATGTACTCAAATTCGCCGCTCCAAACAAGACTGTAACCGGTTGGTATATGAATTTGTTCAGCAACAATTTTTTGCGCTTTTTTAACATAAGTACCGATATCTGAAGTTTTAAGATCTACATAAACCCATGCATTCGGTCTGGTACCTTCGGTTTTTATAACCATTGGACCTTTGTGTATTGTAAAGTCCGCAAGTTGTCCCATCGGCACTTGCGCCCCGGTGGGGGTAGGAACGAGAACTCGTTTTAAATCGTCCACATTATCTCTTTGTTCGCGTCCATATCTTAAATTAACCGGAAAACGTTCTAGACCTTCAACAGTGGTAGTAACATTCATTCCGCCCATTGCAGATTGAATTACATCTTCCACGTCTTGTATCGTCAATCCATATCTTGCTGCTTCTTCACGATTGATATTTATATCAACATAATTACCGCCTACAGTTCTTTCTGCATAAGCGCTGAGTGTGCCTGGCACGGTTCTCATTACTGCTTCAACTTTCTCTCCTATTGACTGTAAAGTATCAAGGTTCGGTCCCGAGATTTTTATGCCGACCGGTGTTTTAATCCCGGTACTCAGCATATCAGTTCTGGTCTTTATTGGCATCGTCCATGAATTTGTTACTCCGGGAAAATGAATTGCCTCATTCAATTGATCTATTAATTTTTTTACGGTTATCCCTTGAGGCCATTCACTTTCAGGCTTAAGCATTATGGTTGTCTCCGTCATATCAAGCCCGGCTGGGTCAGTCGCTGTTTCAGCCCTTCCTATTT
>JAJXTM010000057.1 GCA_021783875.1 Bacteroidota bacterium | reverse complement strand
CAAAAGGCGCTAATTGGATTCCGGGAGATTCTTTCTTAAATCGAGTAAATGTAAATAAATATGAAAAATTACTATCTCTTGCAAAGTCCGCAAATATGAATATCCTTAGGGTATGGGGTGGCGGTATTTATGAGGATGATATTTTCTACGATAAGTGCGATGAGATGGGTTTAATGGTTTGGCAGGATTTCATGTTTGCCTGTGCTTCTTATCCTGAATATAAAGAATTTATAGAAAATATTTCGGAAGAAATAAGGCAAAATATATCTCGACTAAAAAATCATCCTTCTATAGTGATCTGGTGCGGCAATAATGAAAATGAATGGATATGGCATAGGACATTTAACAAGTCTATTAAAGAAATGTCCGGATATAAAATTTATAATGAAGTAATCCCGAAAATATTAAATGAAGTTGATGCTGGAAGACCATATTGGCAGTCAACTCCATTTAGCGAAGATGGGGATCCGAATTCACAATCTAGCGGAAACCGACATCAATGGGATTTATGGAGCAATTGGGTGGACTATAACCACGTAGTTAAAGATGAAAGTCTTTTTGTAACAGAATTTGGATTTCAGTCTCCTGCTAATTTGGAAACCTTTAACAATGTTTTACCTAAAAACGAAAGATATTTCAATAGTAAAATATTTGAATTTCATAATAAACAGGTTGAAGGTCCCGAACGCTTAATCAAATTTCTCTTTACACATCTGCCAGTTAGTATTAAACTTGCCGATTTTATCTATTTAACTCAATTAAATCAGGGTATTGCATTAAAAAAATGTTTGGAACATTGGCAGTCTAGATTTCCGGAAACAAGTGGGTCAATTATTTGGCAAATTAATGATGTCTGGCCTGTAACAAGCTGGTCTTTAATTGACTCAAATATAATTCCAAAAATTTCCTATTATTTTGTTAAGAATGCTTTCAATTCCCAAATTATTTTATTCGAAGATAAATTCAATAATATTTATATCACTTTACAAAATAATTCATTTTCAGGATACTCAGGCAAAATAGATGTGCAAATTGTGTCTATACCTAAAGGGAAAGTTCAGAATTTAATTTCAAAAAAAATTATCCTGGAACCGAAGGAAAAACGATCTGTTTATTCTGTTAATTCTACTCAAACTAATTTAAAAGAAAAAAGCGTTATAGTAGTTTCTTTAATAAATAATGACGGAACATTATCGCAGCAAAATTATTATGTAAATGATGAATGGAAGCATCTGCAGCTTCCTAAAACAAAATTAAAATATAGGATTATAGATGATGGAATAATTGAAGTAACAGCTACTAAACCGGCATTTTTTGTGAAAATTGAAAGTCCCGGAGTAACATTTAGTAAGATCGGATTCTTTATTCTCCCCGGAAAAGCATTCACACTTGAATATAATAAAATGAATAATAAAAAATTAAAAAATGTTAATCTCACTTGCTTAAATGAATATTTATACTGAAAAGTAATTAGAGGTTGTAGTTTTTATTTAAACTTAAATTTGTATCTGTAGAATTATGAAAAATATATTATTATTTATTATCCTGATTGTTTCATCTTTATTTACCGCAAATATAATTTGTCAAAGCAGAAATAATGAATTAAATAAGAAAATTGATGTCCGATTTAAGGGCAGCTCTCAAATAGAAGTGGGTAGTCCTTATGTAGGAGTAGAGCTGCATCATGGCTCATTTATACCAGAACGAATTAGCTTTTATTATCCCGTTGCCAATAGTATTGACATGAGTACTGATTATTTTAAACGGGATACAACATTCATAATGGCTTTCGGGTTAAAAATTGGTAATGGGAAAAAACATTGGATAGGAACAAAACCAATTCCATATATTCTAAATCCTTATTCTGTAACCTTCAGTGATAATAACAAAAACAGGGACATTTCAGTTTCTTATGAATTTTGTAAATCAAAACCGGCAATGATTATAAAATATGTAATTACTAATAAAAGTAATTCTGAAAAACTATTTGAATTTTATACACATCTCGAGACCTCAATAAAGACAAGCCATACTTATGCGCTAGTAAACAGGGCATCGACTCAATATGATAATAATACAGGAACAATTTATGCAAATTTTGAGGATGAAGGTACTAAACAGGCTGAGTTGTTCGTCTCAAATGCTGGACTAAAACCTCAAAGTTTTTCTTCAAATGGTGAAATGGATTATTCATGCGAACCTTCTAATGATTATTGGTTTAATCATGAAGGGCAATTAAATGAAAAAATCCTAACAAAAGATAATCCGGGTATCCCTGCGGCAGTTTTCTTATATACTGAGAAATTAAAACCTGATCAAAAAATGGTTGTTGTTCAAATTGTCGGTTCATCTGAGCAAACTGAAGGGAGAAAAATTGTAAATTATTTGCAAAACAATTATCAAAAAGAAATTTCTGATTATAAAGATTATATTTTATCGAGAGTTGCTAACGGTAAATTTTCTACAAACGATAAAATCTTAGATCAATCCTATCTTTGGGCAAAAGCTGTTCTTGCAGTTGATAAGCATTATATTAACGGTGAAATTAGACCTATGCCTTGTCCAGTCGAATATAATTTTTATTTTACACATGATGTTATGCTTACTGATTTAGCCGCTGTTAATTTTGATTTACCTAGGGTAAAAGAAGATTTACTTTATACGATCAAGCATGCTAACTCAGAAAAAGTAATTCCGCATGCATATTATTGGAAAGATAGTGTCTATACTACAGAATATGCGGAATCCGATAATTGGAATCATTTCTGGTTTATAATTAATGCAGCAAGTTATCTGCGCCATTCCGGTGATATTGCTACTCTCATGAAATTATATCCTTATCTGGAAAAGAGTTTATCTCTTTCACTTCAAAATAAAAAAGAAGATTTAATGTGGGAATATAGACCTGATTGGTGGGATATTGGGCATAATTATGGACCAAGAGCTTACACTACAATTTTGGAAATTAAAACTTTACGTGATTATGTTTATATATCGACTCTTCTTAATAAAAACGTTTCTAAACTTGCAGAATATCAGAATATTGCGGACTTATTAAACAAAAATTTAATAACAAAATTGTGGGATAATAAATTAAATTATTTAATGAACTATTATAATGAGGGAGGAGAAGATACTCATTACTATATTGGTTCATTATTGGCAGCTCATTTCAATTTATTAAACAAAAGCTTGCTTAATAAGTTGGTGGAGTCAGCTAAGGCAAAACTGCTTGACCCGAAAATTGGTGTTTACGATGTTTATCCAATGGATTTTGAAAAGATAAATGCAATTTGGAATTTTGTAGATAAGGAGGAAGGCGCTCCATATTATTATATCAATGGCGGTATTTGGCCTCATGGGAATTCCTGGTATGCTTTATCTTTGATTGCCGATAATAAAAAAGCAGAAGCATTAAATTTCATTAAAAAAGTAATGACAATAGATGGTATAATAAAAAGCCCAAATGGACAACCCGCAATGTACGAGGTTAGAATAGGAGATCGCCAAAATCCAAAAGTGTACGGTACAATTGACAAACCAGAGTTTATGTGGTCAGCAGGATGGTATATTTATTCATTATATCACCTATTTGGTATAAAAGAGAATGATTGGAATATTCAACTTAACCCTTATATAAATGATCAGAATAAAGAAATAAATTTTACTTTGACCTCATATGGTAAGAAATATAATGTGAATATTAAAGGTCACGGGGAATATATTAGTTCCATTCAATCCGATGAAAAAAATTTGCCGACTTTAATTATCCCAGCATCATTAAAAGAAATTAAAAATATTAACATAGTTATGGGCAAAATATTATCTCCCTATATTTCGAATACAAATGCTCAATTAATTTCATGTTCATATAATAAAGAAAATAAAACCTTATCTTTTTCTCTAAACGCATTTGCTGAATATAAAAGCAAGACGGAAATTATTTCACCTTATAAACCAATAAAAATATTCCTAGACGGTGAAATTACCAATAATTGGATAGCTAATAAAGTGAATGGAGGATACTTGGTTAAAGTAAGTGCAGACAGTAAAAGTAATAATATCAAATTAGAAGTCCAATTTTAATATATTTTATTTAACTAATTTAATTAGGTAGTGTATGCTAAAGGTTCAATTAAAAAATATCTCAAAGTCTTATGAAAACGGAAACTTTGCAGTAAAGAATATCAGTTTTGATGTCGATGATAAGGAATTTGTAGTATTGGTTGGACCTTCAGGCTGCGGAAAATCTACTATCTTACGAATGATTGCCGGATTGGAAGAAATAACTGAAGGAGAATTGTTTATTGAAGATAAAAAAGTCAACGATATTTCTCCAAAAGACAGGAATATAGCTATGGTATTCCAAAACTATGCTTTATACCCTCATATGACGGTTTTTGAAAATATGGCATTCGGTTTAAAACTAAGAAAATTTAATAAAGAAGAAATTAACCTTAGAGTTAATGAAGCAGCAAAAATTCTGGAACTTGAACCATATCTTCAAAGAAAACCGAAAGCTCTTTCAGGCGGACAGAGGCAGCGAGTAGCCGTGGGAAGAGCCATTGTCAGAAAGCCTAAAGTATTTTTGTTTGATGAACCGCTAAGCAACCTTGATGCAAAAATGAGAGTGCAAATGCGCACTGAAATTTCAAAATTGCATAAAAAACTTGAAGCTACGATGATATATGTAACACATGATCAGACAGAAGCAATGACTATGGGGAATAAGATTGTGGTGCTTAAAGACGGAATAATTAACCAGATTTCATCGCCACTTGAATTGTATAATTTCCCGGTAAATAAATTTGTAGCTGGGTTTATCGGAAGTCCCTCAATGAACTTCATTAAAGGGAAATTTGTAGATGAATTAGGAATAAAGTTCATAAGTAATAATAAAACATTGAAAATTAACCTCTCATCTATACTAAATCAAAATTATAAATTATACCTGAATAAAGATATTATCCTGGGTATAAGACCTGAGGATATTTACGATGAATCAAATAATGCTAATATATTGCATCAAGAAAAAATTAATGTTGAATTAGAAGTGGTTGAGCCTATGGGAAATGAAATTTATTTATACTTCCAAATTGAAGGTACACAATTCATTGCAAGAATACCTGCTAGAGAAGTTCCAAATTCCGGAAGTACTAAAAATTTATTTTTGGATTTATCAAAACTTCATTTCTTTGATGCTGAAAGTGAGTTGGCAATAAGATAAATCATCATTTAAACAATAAACAAAAAAAGCCATGCAATATTTGCATGGCTTTTTTTAATACTATATAGGGATTTTATTTCGGATTAGGTCCTTCGGTAACCTGAATAAATTCATTTGGGCGCATCCATTTTGAAAATGCATCTCTTACATTATCAGCACTAAGCTTTAAATATATTTTTGCGGCAATAGTCGATTCATCAAGAGGCAGATCATTGATAGATAAAGAAAGTAATCCTTCTGCAATACTATTCAAACTCGATTCAGAAAGAGGAATTTCTCTTAATAACATTGCCTTCGCTTGCTCAAGTTCATGCTCTGTGACTAAAGTATTCTGCATCTGTTGCAAATCCTGCACGACAATTTTTCTTGCTTTGGAAACATTCTGCGGATCACATCCATAATTTACTTCGTATGTTGCTCTGGTTTTGCCGATATTAAATGAAGACCCAACATAATAGACTAAACCGGCATTTTCCCTTAAGTCCTTATAAAATCTAGTCGCATAAAATGCTCCTCCAAGTACATGATTTCCTAATTGAAGAGCATAGAAGTCCGGATTTGAGCGGGTAAGCCCCAAAGTTTCAGTAAGATAAACTTTATCCTGGACTCTACTGCGGTCAGGTACGGATGATGTAGAAGATTTACTCAGTGGCACCGGTGGTAATTCCGTTTTCGGTTTTTCTCCTTTACTTGACCAAGTACCAAAATATTTCTCAATAATTTCTTGAGCATTTTCAGGAGAAATATTTCCTATAACGACTATAGTTGTTAAATCTGGTCTATATACTTTATCATAATAATCTTTGACATCATTTATTGTCAAGGATTTAATTGTTTCGGGAGTAGTCTCTCTTTGAACTGGGTCATTCTCCGGATAAAGTGCTTTTGTTAAAGCTCTTCCTGTAAGATAATCGGGACTTTTTAATTCACCTGCAATAGTAGCAGCAGTTTGCATTTTAATTATATTGAATGCATTTTCAGGTAAACCCGGATTTAATTCGTTGTCTGCTAGAAGCTGGACTCCCTTGTCGAAATTATTTGATAATACTTGTAATGAGAATGAAGTACCGGCAGATTCATTTGCACCTATATCATCTAAAGCTTTTTGTAAAGCTATTCTGTCTAGGGTTTTTGAACCGTATGAAAATAATTGTTGAAGTACTCCTGCAACTCCTTCTTTTCCTTTCTCAGTTTCTAAATCGGAATTATTTTTGATGTTGCCAAAAATGCTAACAGTATTACTGATCGTTTCCGGTTGAACAATCAATTTTATTCCGTTCGAAAGTGTTTTAACAACAGGATTTAAAACTGAAGCAGGTACATTTAATCTGCCCAAAGCCTTGTTAGCCCATTCAGGCAATTCAACGGCTTTTGGATTTTTTGGCGCAAATGATTCCTGTCCTCCAAATCCCTTTTGGGAAATTGGTTTTCCAGATGATTGTGGAGTTAAAACCGTAAATATTGCATGATTAAAAGTTAGGTATGCTTTAGCTACTCGATTGACATCATCAACAGTAACTTTTTCTAATGCAGTTAAATCATCTTCTGGAGAGTTCCTTCCTTCAACTGCTACTGCTTCAGACCAAGCAGAAGCTAATCCAGAGATAGAATTTTTCTGAAATTCTGCATCAGAGATTTCATGCCTTTTCTCTGATTCAACCAGATCGCTTGAAAATCCTTTATTAATTGTTTCATTTAATATTGATTGAACTTCATTTAATAATGTTTTCGAATCTGCGCCTTTCGGGAAAACAGATAATGCAAAGCCTAATCCGGATTCAGGTAAATCGCTGTATTGAAATCCGGCGTATAGCGCTTTACCAGTAGGCACAAGATTTGAAAAAAGTTCGCCGCGTTGGTTGCTTAAGACATCGCTCAAAATTTGTGCGGCTGCATAATCTGGGCTGTTTGATCCCGGCATTCTAAATGTAATTAAAGCTAATCCATAGGGTAGGTCAGTTTTAAGCTTCATAGTATCAGGTTTAACTGGTTCTAGATTTATTTCTGGGCGCATTGGTAATTTTTGAGATGGGATATTCTCAAATAAATTTTTTACTTCGTCCAATGCTGCTTGAAGTTGAACATCACCGACAATTATAAGAACTGCATTATTCGGCACATACCATTTATCATGAAAGTTTTTCAACATTGTGCTACTCGTCTTATCAAAAGAAGGTCTTGTACCTAATGCATCATGGTCATAAGGAGTACCCTTAAACATTTTATTTAATAAATCTTTATAGAAAACGTATTGGGGATTGGACAGATCGGAGGCTACTTCCTGTTCAATGGCTCCTCTTTCATTTCCCCATAATGAATCAGTAGACAATAAATTTTTCATCCTGATTGCTTCAATATGAAGAGCTAAATCAAAGTCTTCGGAAGGTACAGTAAAAAAATATTGAGTTACGGTTTGTCTGGTGTCTGCATTAAAATTTCCTCCCATAGCAGCTGTTATATCTGCAAGCTGATCTGCTGAAAGTTCTTTGCTTCCTCTAAACATCATGTGCTCAACTGCGTGAGCAGTGCCCGGGAATCCTTTAGGAGCTTCATTCGAACCAACTAAATAATTAATTTCTGTTGTAACAACCGGAGCAAGAGGATTTCTTACGATCACAACTCTCATTCCGTTTTTTAATGTAGCTCGCAGTACATTAGATTCGTCCGTTTTTGCTGTAATATTTGATATGCAAAAGATTGAAAGAAGTAAAAATGATAGGAAAAATTGTTTTGAGAAAATTTTTATACGTCCCGATATGAGCATTTTCATATACCTCCCAAAAATGTAATTGAAATAATTGATGAAAAAATAATTAAACTTTGATTTGAATCCTAATGAGATGACCTTTTGATAATTTGTTTTGAAAAGGAATATAAAAGATTAAATCTGAATATGCGGGATTTTATAGATTCTGAAATATCAATTAAATTTAGCTAAGACACTATATTTTATTATGAAAAATAATAATGTCTTAGCTTATCTTAATTATTCTTATTCCTAACTTTATAAGATATATAGGAAGCTCCTATAACAACTGCAGCTGATCCAAAAAAAATAGCTGCTGATGAAAAGATTACAGATGTTATGTCCATGATAATTCTTTCTTATAATTCAATGATTTAGAATTTAACCGTTTTTTCTTTTCTTAATACGATAAAAGAAGTAAGAAGAAAAAAACAAAATAACCATACCCCCAAACAAGAAGGCAGCTAAATAAACGGCAGACATATAACTATTCATTTTGTCTCCATTCTTTGAAAAATATTTCCATTTTACTCATATAATAATGTTTTAATATTATGGAAAAATTAACTGAACAATTATCGAATAATCTTATTTAAATTAACAGAAATTTTCGCTAAATGGCAATATTTAACCGACAAAAGGGAAGAAATTTTTAAAAGGTGTGATCTAGAAATTCTATTAAAGGATTAATAAAAAAATAAAATAAAAAAGGCGGGTTTTAGCACCCGCCTTTTTGTTTGTCTATGATGAAAGCGGGGTCGCTTATTTCATCAAGACCATTTTCTTAACTTGGCTA
This sequence comes from Bacteroidota bacterium, assembly GCA_021783875.1. GTDB lineage: Bacteria > Bacteroidota > Ignavibacteria > Ignavibacteriales > Ignavibacteriaceae > FEN-1297. The sequence continues at coordinate 3,451 of JAJXTM010000057.1, read as the reverse complement.
AATGACTTAGTTCCATCAAGCGAAACAGCTTCGATTGAATAGAAATAAACACCTGATGCCATTTCAGAACTTACCGTATTTGTTGTCAAAGTAACTTCGTGGTTTCCGGCAGATTGGATGCCGTTTATTAGAGTTTTTACAACAGATCCGGTAATCGAATAAACTACAATTTTAACATTACTTTCTTTAGGCAATGAAAAACTTATTATAGTTGATGGGTTAAACGGATTCGGGTAATTCTGTGATAAAGTATAGCTTTGCGGCAAAGCTTGTAAAGCTACACTTATTTCTTTTGAAAGATGAGAAGTACCGTTCATATCAATTTGGTTAATTCTGTATTTTACATTTCCTGATAATGACGCAATATTATTATCAACAAAATTGTATCTAGAAACATTAACAGTTGATCCTGCTCCCGGTTGATACCCAATAGTCGTCCAGCTGGATCCCTGGCTTCTCTGTATTTCAAAGCCCTTATTATTGGTCTCTGTAGCTGTTTCCCAAGTAATATCTACTGTGTTATTTGAATAAGCAGCTTGCAATGAAGTTAACTCAACAGGAGTGACTCCGCCTAAAGCTGATATTGCTAATTGTAATATTGCTGTCGTATACTTTGGATTATGAACACCAAAGCTATTATCATTAGCAACAAAGTAATAAGTATAAATGCCTTGTATTACTGCCGGTTTATTTTTAATTAATAAGGAATCATACGTAAAGTCAACTGGTTGTCCAGGATTTTGAGAATCCATAGGCAACAAGGACTTCAAAGTATTTAACATTCCTTGAACTTCGGTCTGAAATCCTTCGATTTTTCCGTTTCCGTCCAAATCAGAGTTAGCTTGAATATCAGTAAAGCTATTAATATTTGGACCATGGCAATTTCTACAAGCTGTCACAATGTCTGCTCCGGTTGTATCTGTCATTTCCCATCTATGGTTACCTGTACCAGCTGAAGTTGGGGACATGTGGCAAGTTACGCAAGCATCATTTGTTGCTCCATGAGTCATTAATCCAGTAATAGCGGAATCACCATATTGATAAGCATTTTGTCCAAAAAACATATCAGTTTGCGGACCGTGATGAGGTCCAAAACGATTTGTAAAACCATAATAAGGAGCAACATTTGTGATAGCAGTATTAATATTTGCTCTAGATCTATGGCAAGTCATACAAATTTGACCATTTCCTCCTGAAGTAATCGCATATCCATTCAATAAATTAGGAAGAGTTACAAGTCGAAGTCCATAATTTGCAGAAACATGAGGATCATGACATGCTGCACAAGAAATGGGCTGCGAAGCATCTGCTGATGAATAGCCGGGAGTTGTTTGGTTTTGTGTAAATTTTAAGAATGCTGTTCCGCTATGGCATGGGAAACATGAAGTTGATGTTGCATGTGTACCAGCTAGAGGCATAGTTGCATGGTTAGATAATAAATAATAAGTCCCTACAGTATGATGCGGAGGTGCATCATGACACTGAATACAAAGCCCGGCATCCGTGCTCACAGCAATATATTGTGGGTTGCCATAATTATTAACATGTGCTGTAGCAGGTCCGTGACATTGTTCACATCCGATAGTAGCTACAGGAAGTACTTTTGCAAAAGGAGATGTATTTAAGAGATTCCAAGCTGTTTGGTCGCCCTGAATAATTTGGTACATTGAACCGGCTGCAGTTGCATTTTTAAATACTAATGTATCATATCCCGTTTGATGAGCCGTATAACCAAAATTACCATTGTTTGCAGTTTGGTCCCAGCCAGTTGTATGGCATTTGAAACAAGTTGCACCATAAATTCCAGCCATTTGACCGCTTGCATTTGGAGCCGCTTCTAACTGACCAGTAATTCCATTTTTGAATATTCCTGCATGACCAGTAGTACTCCATGTCGGAAATTTATTCAAATTCCCAGTATGGCAAGGAGCACAATTTACTGAAGTTGATGTACCAAAATAAAGTTCGGCATAGATTGTATCAACCGAAGGTGAAGAAGCCCCGACTCCCGTTACACTCAATACATACATACCCGCAGTATCCGGTGTAAAAGTAGGATTTTGTATAGAAGAAGAACTAAAGGCAGCACTTGATCCAGTAGGAGCAGTAACTACAGTCCATGTGAATCCCGTAATTGATCCGGTAGTATCGGCAGTATAATAAACCTTAGAATGAACGCCGACTATCCTTAATCCACCCGAAATTGGGTAACTTCCAGCAGGGTAGGTACCGACATTGGTTGGATTTATTGCAAGTCTTCTAGCCTTTACTGTCTGAGCTGATGTTCCCGGCAGAGACTCTAAAGTCAAAAAAGAAAGCAATAAGAGAGCAAATAGTAAATTAAATAATTTCATAGGGTTGACCCCGTATATTTGTTATTAAAATAAGTTAACGTGACATTAATTTACAAGAATCATACCATCAGTAGTAGCTATTGTCATATAAAATTATTACAAAATTCCAATATTTATAAATATAGTTTCTTTTTTGCAAGAATAATAATACTGATGTTACCATTTATGAGATATATTCTTGATGTTATATTAAATTAATTAACATAGATTTATGTAATACGACAAATGTAATTTTTTGTCATATTTGCTAAGTATAGTTTGTAAAATTAACTTTTTCAATTTTTCCTTTGCGCTTTGCATTTTAAGTGCTAATTTTATTTTCATATTTAGGAGCAATTATTAGGCAAAAAGAAGGAGATATCTTTGGAAGATAGTTATAAATCTGCCGGTGTTAACATTGAAGCTGGTAATGAAACAGTTAATAAAATTAAAAAGCATGCAAGAAGCACTTTTAATAAAAATGTTTTGTCCGATATAGGTTTATTCGGCGGCTTTTATGAATTAGATTTATCAGGTTATTCCAATCCGGTTCTGGTATCAAGTGTAGATGGCGTAGGCACTAAGTTAAAAGTAGCTATAAGTATGAATCGTCATAAAACACTTGGTGAAGATCTCGTTAATCATTGTGTAAATGATATTGCAGTGTGTGGGGCGAAACCTATTTATTTCCTGGACTATTTAGCTTTTGGCAAATTAAATCCGGTTGTTGCCGAAAATATAGTTGAAGGATTTGCAAAAGCCTGCCGCGAAAATGAATGTGCCTTAATTGGAGGCGAAACTGCAGAAATGCCGGGCTTGTATTCAAATGATGATTATGATATGTCGGGTACAATAGTCGGTATTGTTGAAAAATCAAAAATAATTAATGGAAGTACCATATCTGAAGGGGATGTCCTTATCGGCTTTTATTCTAATGGTTTGCATACTAACGGTTATTCGTTAGCACGAAAAGTACTTTTTGAAAAATATGATATTCATTCAAAATTCAACGGACTGAATAATACTTTGGGAGATGAATTACTTAAAGTTCATAAATCCTACTTAAAATTAATTTCTCATTTAAATAAAAATATTAATATAAAAGGATTTTCGCATAT
>JAJXTM010000056.1 GCA_021783875.1 Bacteroidota bacterium | reverse complement strand
TATAGGTTTTTCTCTGTTAATATTATAGGCAGCTTACGCAAAGTGGATGACCAGAAGTTGATAGATGAATTTCAAAGACAATATATATTAAAATATAATTTGGAAGATAATGATATTAAATTATTGTTAAAGAATGTTTATATCATCGATACCGAAGAAATTCAAGCTTTCGAAGAAACTGGTAACTAGATAAATTTAATTTTTACCAACACTTAGGGACAAAATGTTAAATTATGTATGGATGGCATTGCTTTTTTTAGGAATTGGCACGGCAATTACTACAGACATAATTAATCAAAATCAAAATAAATATCAAAACGGTGTACCGTTTAAAGTAAATATTGACCTATCTAAAAAATTCCAGCCAAATAGCCCTGATTCATATCAAGCTATTATTCATGTAGACTCTTTAAAATATTTTCAATTTTATCACGAAAGGATAAATGGTAATTTCAACTTTGCAGCAAATGTGACAATTAAGAAAAATTTTCAAAATAACTCTATTAACATTAAAGTCGATAAATCTTTCCCTAAAGTATGGCAGGAAATGTCGGAAACTTCAAGCAACAAAAATGAACTAAACGGTAAAGTTAAAATTGATTCAATAATTTCTCCAAGCATTTTAGCTTCGCAAATTACTTTTGATGAAGTTTCTTTTTTGAAAATTAAAAATGTTACAGGAGCAGCAATAGATTATGCAGGAACTGCTGTAAGTATATCACTGGGATTGATTGGAGTAATGGCACTTTGGCTTGGTGTGATGAAAGTAGCCGAGGAAGCTGGTCTTATTTCAATTATTGCAATGTGGCTTAAACCCTTAACAAAAAAACTTTTCCCCGATGTTCCTCCAAATCACCCTGCTATGGGTTCTATGATAATGAATATATCAGCAAATATTCTTGGACTTGGCAATGCTGCTACTCCGTTTGGTCTAAAAGCAATGGAAGAATTGAATGAACTCAATCCTGAAAAGGAGACTGCAACTAATGCAATGTGTACATTTCTTGCTATCAATACTGCGGGGATGACATTAATCCCTGCGACAGCAATAGCTATTCGTGCTGCCTCTGGTAGTTCAGAACCGGCAATAATAATCGGAACTTCCTTATTCGCATCATTTTGTGCTACAATTGCAGGTATTGCATCAGCAAAACTCTTAGAAAAGTTTCCGATAAAAAAGGAAAACAGAAAATTGTGGTTGAAAAGTAAATCTAAAACTTTACTGGCTCTTATTCTAGTGATTTTAATTTTGATTTATATTTCATACTCAGGTGTAGGGAAACATTTATTGATATTTTCTCAAAAATTTTCTTTTAGTTGGTTAAAAAGTATTTTATTAATATTCTCTAACCTCGCTATTCCTGGTTTGATTTTTGTTTTCATTGGTTATGGCGCTATTAAAAAAGTTAAAGTATATGAAAAATTTGTTGAAGGAGCAAAAGAAGGTTTTAATATAGCAATAAGAATAATTCCTTATTTGGTTGCCATGTTAGTGGCAATTGGCATTTTCACTGCCGGTGGAGCAATGTCTTGGCTAGTTCACATTCTGCATCCTGTCACAAATTTAATCGGCTTACCAGCAGAGGCAGTTCCAATGGCACTTATGAGACCTTTATCAGGAAGCGGTTCACTTGGAATTATGGCACAAATAATCTCTGTCCATGGGCCTGATTCCTTCATTGGAATATTAGTCTCAACTTTTTATGGTAGCTCCGAAACAACTTTTTATGTCCTTGCCGTTTACTTTGGTGCTGTAAATATAAAAAGAATTCGGCACGCACTTGCTGCAGGTTTAATTGCTGATATAATGGGAGTTCTGGCAGCAATATTTATTGTAAGATTATTGTTTGGATAAAAATATGAAAGTATTTATAACTCGCGAAATTCCAGAAATAGCAATTAAATTATTACATAAAAATAAATTTTCAATAGTAATCCATAAAGGGGAAAGAAAAATTTCTCGAACGGAATTAATTAAAAACGTAAGGGATGCAGATGGCGTAATATCTCTGCTTTCTGATAATTTCGACGAATCTGTTATTTCAGAAATGAAGAAATGTAAAGTAATTGCGAATTATGCGGTAGGATTTAATAATATAAACTTAAAATATGCTAGGGAAAAAGGGATTGTTGTTACTAACACACCAGATGTATTAACGGATGCTACTGCCGATCTAGCAATTGCATTAGCCTTATCATGTGCAAGGAGAATATTTGAAGGCGATAAAATAATTCGTAATAACAAGTTTATAGGATGGTCACCTAAATTGTTATTAGGATTCGAAATGAGAGGAAAAATTTTCGGAATTATCGGATCCGGAAGAATAGGCACTGCTACAGCAATTAGAGCTCATGCATTTGGAACAAAAATTATTTATTTCTCAAATTCAATCAATCTGGAATTGCAAAATAAAACTGCAGCAAAAAAAGTATCATTAAATTATCTTCTTAAAAATTCTGATTTTATTTCTATTCATCTACCGTTGACAGAAAAAACTTATCATTTGTTAGACAAAAGTAAATTGATGCTGCTAAAAAAAACCTCGATACTAATTAATACAGCCAGGGGTGAAATTATTGATGAAAAAGCATTAATTGAAAAGTTTAAGAAAAAAGAAATTTTTGCTGCCGGATTGGATGTATACGAAAATGAACCAGAAGTTAATAATGAATTATTAAAATTAAAAAATGTTGTGCTTCTGCCTCATATCGGCAGCGCTTCAGTTGAGGCTAGAAATAAAATGGCGGTTCTATCAGCTAAAAATATAATTAATGTGTTAAAAGGCAAAATGCCTATTACTCAAGTTAATTAAATAATATTTTTACATTAATTTTGAATTTAATCAATAAACTTAATAAGTTAGAATATACTGGATAGCGCATACATTAATTAACATGGAATAAATATGAGAATTGGTATTCCCAAAGAAAACATTCAGGAAGAAAAAAGAGTTGCCTTAGCTCCTGCAGGTGTAGATTCCTTAAAAAGAGCAGGACATACTATATATTTTCAGAATGGTGCCGGAGAAGGAAGTAATTTCACCGATGAGGAATATCGGCAGGCAGGTGCTACAATTGTATATAATGCGGAAGAAGTTTATCGCAGAGCAGAATTGATTGCTAAAGTTACTCCGCTTTCCGATGATGAAATTGACCTTCTTCAGGAAAATCAAATTGTATTTTCCTTTCTTCATCTAGCAGTTGGAAAAAGATCTTCTATCGAAATGCTATTGAAAAAAAATATTACTGCTATTGGTTATGAATTAATTGAAGATGACTTGGGCCTTCCTGTGCTTCATTCAATGAGTGAAATTGCCGGACAATTATCAATTCAAGTTGCTGAAAGATACCTTGAAAGCTATTCAAAAGGAGGTAGAGGTATTTTATTGGGAGGAATTACCGGTGTCGCACCTGCTGCAGTCGTAATACTGGGAGCTGGAGTAGTCGGTACTACTGCGGCAAGAGCTGCACTTGGAAGAGGTGCTCAAGTTATTGTGATCGATAGGGATCTAAGTCGTCTAAGAAAAATTGATAATTCTTTTAATAAACAATTAACTACAGTTATTGCAAATCCATATACTATTTCAAAAGGAGTTAAATTTGCTGATGTCCTAATCGGAGCAATTTTAATTAAAGGTGAAAAAACTCCGCACCTGGTTACTGAAGAAATGGTGAAACAAATGAAAAAAGGATCCGTAATAATTGATATATCAATTGATCAGGGTGGGTGTATTGAAACTAGCCGTATTAAAACTTTATCGGATCCTGTTTATACTATTTATGATGTTATTCATTATTGCGTCCCTAATATGCCGGCTCTTGTTTCAAAAACTGCAAGTTATGGTTTAAATAATGCATCTCTTCCATATATACAAAGTATTTCTGATAATGGGTTATCAAATGCTCTTCTGAATGATGATGGATTGGCAAAAGGGGTTTGCACTTATAATGGTTTTGTCTCAAATGAAGCAATATCTAATATTTTTAATTTTGAATATCGGCGGCTAAGGATATTTTCAACTAATTAGATGTACATTTTTATAATTTCTTGGATATAATTATTTATGATTTCAATTGATGATCTGAAAACTAAAAATTCTATTCCGTTTAATATTCTTAAAAATTATAAAGATAAAATTGTTACGGCAGACGTGGCGGTTAAAGTCGTAAAGTCGGGTGATAAAATTTTAGTTCACTCAAATTGTGCTTTCCCAACTGTATTGATAAATGCTTTAGTAAGGCGGAAAAATGAACTTGAAAATATTCAAATAATGCATGCTCTTGCGGTCGGTGAAATTTCATATATCGCTCCAGGGCTTGAAAAGATTTTCAGACATAACGCGTTCTTTGTTGGCGAAAATACTCGAAAAGCCGTGCAGGAAGGAAGAGCTGATTTTACACCAATTTTCTTGTATGAAACACCTCTGCTTTTTTCCAAAAACATTATTAAACCAGATATCGCATTTATTCATATTTCACCTCCTGATGAACATGGTTTTTGCAGTTTCGGTGTTGAAGTTGGCTTAACAAAAACAGGCGCTGAAAAAGCAAAAGTAATCCTAGCTCAGGTAAATAAAAATATGCCGAGAACACTTGGAGATAGCTTTATTCATATTAACAAAATTAGTTATATTGTAGAAGTGGATGAGGAGATCGCAGAACTTCCTCAGGGAAGCAGGGAAACTAGTCCAGAAGTAAATGAAATTCATAAAAAAATTGCTTATAATATTTCTCAACTTATCGACGACGGAGCTACTTTGCAAATGGGTATTGGCGCAATTCCTGATTTTGTCCTTAAGTATCTTTCTGACAGAAAAGGTCTGGGTATTCATTCCGAAATGTTTTCTGATGGAACTATCGACCTTGTCGAAAAGGGAATAATCACAAATGAAATGAAAACTCTTCACCCAGGTAAAATTGTTGCTGGTTTTGTTCTTGGCACAAAAAAACTTTATAAGTTTATTAATAATAATCCCATGATAGAATTTCATCCTCAGGAATATGTTAATGATCCTTTTATAATAGCAAAAAATAACAAAATGACAGCTATAAATTCAGCAATAGAAATTGATATTACCGGTCAAGTCTGTTCTGATTCTATCGGCCCAAAAATATTTAGCGGTTTTGGAGGACAACTTGACTTTATAAGAGGCGCTGCCCGATCTGAAGGAGGTAAACCGATCATTGCTCTTGCGTCAACCACAAAAGATTTCAAAATATCTCGTATAACCCCTTTCTTAAATCCTGGTGCTGGTGTCGTTACTGGTAGAGGTGATGTTCATTATGTTGTTACTGAGTATGGATATGTACAGCTATTTGGAAAAACTTTAAGAGAACGGGCACAATTACTTATCAGCATTGCCCATCCTTTGTTCCGGGATCGACTCATTGACTATGCCCGTAAAAATAATTATATCTAATTCAATATCTATTAACTTAAATATTTATGATTGCTGTAATTGGCGATATTCATGGCTGTTTTTATACTTTGAAAAATCTTGTTCAGAAAATATGTTCTGATTATCCGGATATTCCAATTTATAGCGTGGGAGATTTGGTTGATCGAGGTAATTTCAGCTTTGATGTAATTGATTTTATAATTTCTAAAAAAATTAATTTTACAGTTGGTAATCACGACTTAATGTTCTATAACTTTATTAAGCATCCTTCAAGTGCCTTAGGAACGGCATGGCTATATAATGGCTATGAAAAAACAGTTTTATCTTATGACAATCATTTTGATAAATTATCACAGCATTTGGAATTGATTAAAAATTCACCATTTTTTTTCAATTTGAAGGATTGTTTTATTTCTCATGCGGGAATTTCCAAAAACTATGATAAATATATTTATGATGATATCGATTCAAGTATTAATAAATTAGAGGAAATCTTCAAGGATGGACTTGAGGATCCCGATGGAATTTTATGGACAAGAACCGAACTCTTAAATATTGGCAAGATGCAAGTTGTCGGACATACAAGAATGAATCAAATAACTTATAAAAAACTAAATAATTCCGTTTATATAGACACTTCGGCTTATACGGGTAATATGCTTAGCTCTGTTATTATCGAAGATGGGAAAATTATTAAAATGCTTACTGAACAAACAGATATTAGAGATTTTGAGTAATAAATTCATGAGATCTTATTCTAAATATAAAAATTATTTTAAAATATTTCTTCTGGGATTTCTCTCTGTTTATTCATTCTCATGTAACGCTTCTAGAAATAATCCGTTAGATCCTTCGAATCCAAATTATTCTTATGTCTCGATAAGCGGTCAAGTTCAATCTTTTAGTTTACCTTATTCTGGAATTCAAGGGGCTTCTATATCTTGGTTACCGGGAAATATATTGATTACCTCTAATGCAAATGGCAGTTTTTTAATTAATAACATAAAACCAATTGACGGGAAATTAATTATTCAGAAAGATGGATTTTTATCAGATACTATTTCAGTTTCTTGGGCTTCCAATTTCAATCAGAATTTTCAAATCTATTTGAATCAAATACCTCATCTTGATAGTATCTCGATTTATACTGTAGTTGTCAACCAATTCAATCCCCCTGGCCAAAGCTATCAACTTGTAATTAATTCAAAAATATCAGACAAAGACAATGATCTAGATTCTGTCTTTGTGCAAAGTACAGATCTAAATTTTATTAAAACACTCAATTTTGATGTACTAAATAAAAATTATCAAGCTACTCTCACGATTCAAGATATGAATATCTCTGATATTGAGCAAACAATTGGATTAAACTTTAATATAATTGCTAAAGATATTTTTGGCAGAGTATTTCTTGTGGGAAGTGAGAAAGTTACTAGAGTAATTAAAAATTCCACTGTCATTCAATTCCCGGCTAACGATACTTCGGTAAGTACTACTCCAAAGCTAATGTGGCAACGATTCAATTCCGGCTACCCCTTTACTTATATGATTCAGGTTTATACAAATGATTTTGCAAATTCTCAGCTTGTTCTCCAAGCTGGGAATGTATCTTCTGACTCAATATCTTATCAAATCACAACTCCTCTTGCAGTAAAAAATTATTACTGGGTAATTTGGATCGTCGATCAATTTCAAAACAGATCAAGGTCGCTTCCTGCTACCTTTATTGTGCAATAACTTAGATGAATTAAAATAATGAAGGATTAAATGATCTCAATTAATACTGAAAAAATTCGACTTATCGATAAGGAACAATTTGAAACATTATACCAAATAAGTAAATCTCTAAACTCTGCAATTTATCAGGATTCTCTGATTAGCGATACTCTGGACTTAATAATAAAAGTAATTAATGCAGAGCGAGGACTTTTCCTTAAGTATAGTGAGGACACAAAAAATTATTTAATAATTGCCGCTAGGAATGTTAAGCAAGAGGATATTAGGGATCTTTCTGCATTCTCTTCGGGAATTATTCAAAAAGTTATTGAACGCAAAGAACCATGTTTATATCATGATGTTCAGAACGATCCCAACATATCGCAATTCAAAAGTATACAAATACATAATATAAAATCTATACTTGGTGTACCAATTTTTCGTGATGATAAAGTTTGGGGTGTTATACTTGTAGACAGTCAGCTTCAAAGGAAAGAATTTACTGATCAGAATCTTTTATTCCTAGATTTCTTCTCAAATTTGGTTTCTCTTTCTCTTGATAAAATAACAAATATTGAAAAACTTAGTGATGAAAATTCAATTTTGCGAAATCAACTCCAATTGGTAAAACAAATCCCGGAATTAATTGGTGAAAGCCAATCTATGCAAAGGATGATTTCTTTAATTCATAAAGTAGCTGCTACAGATGCATCGGTGCTGCTTCTGGGGGAAAGCGGAACCGGGAAAGAGCTTGTTGCTCGCGCAATTCACAATTTAAGCGCTAGAAATAACCTGCCTTACCTTGCGCAATTTTGTGGATCAATCCCAGACACACTACTTGAAAGTGAACTTTTCGGATACAAACGAGGAGCTTTTACCGGTGCTAATAACGATAAAAAAGGATTATTCGAAGTTGCTAATAAAGGCACTTTTTTCCTTGATGAAATAGCCGATATTTCTATTGCTCTGCAAGCTAAATTGTTACGTGTACTCCAGAATAAGGAAATAATTAGGTTGGGAGATACTAATGTTATTAAAGTTGATGTTAGAATAATTGCTGCTACCAATAAGGATCTTCATCAACTTACAAAAGAAGAAAAATTTAGAGAAGATCTTTTTTATAGGCTTAATGTATTTCCAATTAAAATCCCTCCTCTTAGAGAAAGACGAGGTGATATCCCTCTTTTAGTGGATCATTTTATTAAAAAATATTTAGGTAAAAGAATTTATCTGGACCCAAGTGCAATGAAAATATTAGAGTCTTATACTTGGCCCGGAAATGTTCGCCAGCTTGAAAATGTAATTCAAAGAGCTTTAATTTTGTGTGGGGATGATAAGCTTTTACCGGAACATGTAATCATTGAAGATGATGGAGATAAACTAACATTTAACGGAACATTAAAAGATTTTGAAAAAATTATTTTGAAAAAAAGACTTGATGAATTTAATGGAAACCGCACACTAGTAGCTAAGTCATTAGGTGTTTCTGTTCGTTGGGTCCAGTTGAAGATTAAAGAATTAAGTGATAATATTTAATTATGAGCAAGGTTTCTACAGAAATATTATTCGATAAATTTGAAGTTATAAAACTTCTTAAAAAAGATGATAATACTTGTGTATATCTTGCTGATCATATTTACTTGGGAAAAAAAATAATACTTAAAACTCTCAATATTGAAAATCTTTCTGACAAGTCCATATTAGAAAGATTTAAACGTGAGGCAAAAATACTAGCTGGGTTAGAGCATCCTAATTTAATAAAAGTGCTCGATTTCGGAATGTTTAGAAATTTCTTTTATATATCATTTGAATTTTTTGAGAGTAAAAATCTTCGTGAAATTATGAATAGAAATGATCTGTTATTAGATCAAAAGTTATCTCTATTCCGACAAATACTATATGCCTTAAATTACTCACATCAAAATAAAATAATCCACCGCGATATTAAACCCGAGAATATCTTAGTTAATGCCAATTTTGAACTAAAAATTGCTGATTTTGGTCTTGCATTAATACTAAATGAAAATAATTTAACTAATTCGTCTTCTATTTTAGGAACTCCCAGTTATATGGCACCTGAACAAATAAGAGGTGAGAAAGTTTTACAAACAGATCTCTTTTCGGCTGGAATTGTTGCTTTTGAACTATTTTTTGGAGTTAACCCCTTTATTGGAGAAAATATTAATGAAACTTTAAATAATATATTGAACTTTAAAGAAGAAATAATTTTCGCAGATACGAAAAATATGCCGGAAAATATTGTTGAATCTTTAAAGTTGTTACTTAAAAAAAATATTCGTGATAGGGCAAATGCTGCCTCAAGTGTGCTGAAAATTTTGGGCGATGATAGCGAATTGCTAAAAATTAATAAAATATCACCGCAAAAAAATAAAAAAAAATCAACAATAATTATTTTAGCTTTCGTTTTTAGCTCTATTTTGGTAATCTTTGGTCTAATTTTGCTTAAAAATTCACATCAAAAATCACAAGTTTCACTTAATAATAATCAACAAAATTCATTCAAAAAACAGATTAATTTATCTGACTCTTTGCCGGCAATAACAGACCAAAAAATTAAAACGATTCATGTTAAAAAGGAGGCAATTGCTAAACTTAAAACAGACCTTAAAGTTGATAATTTGAAATCAAAAGCAGAGATATTTGATAATGGGCAACTTTCTGTAGAGTGTTTCCCCTGGGCAAATGTATTTGTCGATGATAAATTAATTGATCAGACTCCAATAAATAGCTACTCTTTAACAAGAGGAAAGCATATAATTACTCTCGAAAATCCCAATTTTCCTGCATATTCCCAAAATATTACTATTGTCTCTAATAACCAAACTTCAATTAAACTTAATTTTAATAATTTAGTGGGGTATTTATCTTGCCAGATTTATCCTTGGGGAAAGGTTTATATTAATGAGGTGTACAAAGGTACTACCCCATTACAGAAACCAATTCCTTTACTCCCCGGGAAATATGTAGTTACTGTGCGCAACCCTAATTTTGATGAATATTCTAAGAAAATTCAAATATCAGCAAAAGAAACCTTAAATATTAATATAAATCTTGAAAACACAAAATAAATGGCATGCTAATTGTTTATTATATTGTTGACAATATTAAAAATGAAATGAAAAAAGCATTAATTCTAATTATTACTTTTAGTACAATTATTTTTGCTCAGTCATGGGTAACTCTAAGAAATATGCCCGTTCCGGTTGTTGGAGGTCAAGCTGTAGTGGTAGATTCGATGATTTATATTCTTGGAGGATTTTCTGAACAGGATAATTCAAATATAAATCTAATTCAGCAATATAATCCAGCATCAGATTCTTGGCAGACTGTTGGAAAAATGATAGTTCCCAGAAGTAATTTTGTAGCTGGTAATTATCACAATAAAATTGCTTATTTCGGAGGTGTAAAGAATATTATGCAGAATATGATGCAGGATTCTTCTTCTCTGGAATTATGGGATAAAAAAAATTCTCCTTCTAAAATTGGCAATAATCAAGTTTTTAATCGTCTTTATTCTACGGGAATTTTCGCTGGTGATAATATCTTTTTGTTTGGCGGTTCCATGATGAGTAAAAGCTCTTATTTAGCTGAATATAATATACCATCCTCAAGTGTGGTGTATAGTTATAACAATGATACTTTATTTCCCGGTCCCCCGATTATGCAGATGTCGGCGATTATAGGAGAGAATATATATATTTTCGGTGGAATAAGCGGAGGCTTAGAGGGATTCCCTCAAAGTTCTATTATAAAATTTGATACAACTTTAAAAACATTTTATAATTTACAAGTTCGGTTGGATAAACCTCGCGCCGGAGGTACATCTGTAAGTTTGGGAAATGAAATTTATATTATTGGCGGATTCCATGATGATAATAGTCCTCTTTCTTCTGTTAGAATTTTAACTATTAATAATGATGGTTCAGCAATAGTCAATGATGGGCCAGAAATGAACTTTGCAAGAGTTCAACCTATGGCTGTAAATTATAAAGGATCAATTTATGTTTTTGGTGGCGCTGATGAAAATAATCAGCCGGTCTCAGCAGTAGAAAAATTAGATGTTATTACCTCTATCCCCAAAACGCCTGCTCAAATTGCTACCGGATTTAAGTTGGAAAATAATTATCCGAATCCTTTTAATCCGACAACTCAAATATCATTTACAATTGCTAAAACCAGCCATGTCTCTTTGGATGTCTATTCTATATTAGGGGAACATGTCAAAAATATTACTTCTAAAATTTATGCCCCTGGAAATTACCGGGTGTCATGGAATGGTACTAATAATTATGGCATCCAGGTAGCCGGTGGAATATATATATATAAGCTTTCTTCTGATTATTTTACGGAATCAAAAAAAATGATTTTACTAAAATAATGACTAAATACTTTACTACTCTACTAATATTCATTACAACATCTTCTTTATTCTATGCTCAACAGAAAATTGATTCTGTATCCATATTAAAAAATGAATTAAGATCATTTGAATATAATAAGGTAATCGAAGGAGCCAATAGAATATTATTAAATAAAACTATTTATAAGGATGATGATTTAGTAGAAATATATATAATGAAAGGTATTTCGCAATTCTCTTTATCTAACAATGAAGGTGCAAAGGAGAGCTTTAGAGAGGTCTTGAAGATTAACCCATCTTACCAGTTAGACTCGACCCGAATTTCCCCCAAAATAATTTCTTATTTTAATCTTGTAAGAGATGCATATAATAAAAGTAAAATTGATAATCTATCTAATGAATATATTAAACCGGATACTGTTTTTATTCCAAAAGTAATTACGAAAATCGTGAAAGATGAAAAGACAAAACAAGCTTTTTATCGCTCATTATTACTACCCGGATTAGGACATTTTTATTTGCATGAAAATACAAAAGGATGGATATTTACATCATTAAGCGCAGCAGCAATTATTTCTTCAGTTTATTTCATATTAGATAGTAATAAAAAGGAAAATAATTATCTGAATGAAACTAATACAAGTCTAATATCCCAAAAATATAATTTATATAATGCTTCATATAAGTTAAAAAATATTTCTCTCATTTCTTATGCGGTTATTTGGCTATATGTTCAAATCGATATTCTAT
>JAJXTM010000055.1 GCA_021783875.1 Bacteroidota bacterium | reverse complement strand
AAGATGTCTAATTGCCCGCCGTCTAATATATGGTTCAGCAATTTCCTCCATGTGAATAGCGCTCATAAGTCTGGTATAAATACCCTTATGTTCGATAGCATTTTGCAGAGCAAGGGCATTAATAACGGTAGCAAGCATGCCCATTTGGTCGCCCGTAACCCGGTCAATTCCCTGATCTGATGCGCTTAATCCACGATAAATATTGCCGCCGCCGATTACTATTCCTAATTGAACGCCAATGTCATGAATTTTTTTTATTTCGGTTGAAAAAAAGTCCAAAACATTATGATCGATACCAAAACCTTTTTTCCCCATTAATGATTCACCACTCAATTTTAAAAGTAGTCTTTTATATTTAAGATTTTTCATAACAAACCATAATATTAGTTAATAATTCTAAAACATTCTTTACGAATGGTTAAAAAAAAGGTCTTAATAAAAATTAAGACCTTAGATATAATTTATTTTTTTTCGTCCCCTAAATGGAACCGATAAAATCGACCTATTTGAATATTTGAATTATTCTTAGAGTTAAATTCTTTAATCAAGTCAGCAACCGTTTTAGCATTATCTTTAATAAATGCCTGTTCGGACAAACAATTTTCCTGATAAAATTTATTTAATTTTCCCACTGCAATTTTTTCAAGAATTTGTTCCGGTTTACCTTCTTTTCGAGAAATTTCTTTATAAATTTCAATCTCTTTTTCAATTAAATCTTTAGGAACTTCATCACGATAAATTGAAATTGGTTTCATAGCGGCTACCTGCATAGCGATATCTTTACCTAAGATATTAAAATCATCATTTTTGACATTAAGATTTTCAAATTTCACCAGAACTCCTAATTTAGAGCCAAGGTGAACGTAATCAATAACTTCGCCATTAGGAGCTTCTTCAATAGCAAATCTAGTAATTTGAATTTTTTCTCCTACTTTACCCAAAAGGTCATCAAATTGATTTTTAATATTAGGATTTTTATTCAAAAGTTCTTCAACTGTTAAAGGTTTTGTGGCAACGAGAGCATCTAAAACGCTACTAGCAAATTTAGTAAAGTCTTCACTATTGGCAACAAAATCAGTTTCGCAATTTACCTCTAAAATAACTCCGGAGTGCTTATTGTCAAAGATTCTAGTTAAAATTACTCCTTCGTTAGCAGATTTTTCTGCTCTTTTAGCAGCAACCGATGCACCTTTTTTTCTTAGAATTTCTATTGCTTTTTCAAAGTTTCCTTCGGCTTCGGTCAGAGCTTTTTTGCAATCCATCATTCCTGCGCCGGTTTTTTGTCTTAACTCATTTACTTGTGAGGCTGTAATTACCATAATACTTATCCCTTAATTTTTTTTTGATTCAGAAGAAGCAGCTTCAGTTTTACTTTTTCTTTCTTCTTCTCTTTCTTTTCTAATTCTTTCGTCTTCGGCAGCTTCTTCAGATTTTTTTTCTGCTGCTTTAGCATTACCTTCTATAATCGCATCTGCAATTAGATTTGTAATTATCTCAACTGTTTTTACTGCATCATCATTAGCAGCAATTACATAATTAACTTCATCAGGATCGCAATTTGTATCAACGATAGCAAAAACCGGAATATTTAAT
The DNA here is from genome assembly GCA_021783875.1 of Bacteroidota bacterium. Lineage (GTDB taxonomy): Bacteria > Bacteroidota > Ignavibacteria > Ignavibacteriales > Ignavibacteriaceae > FEN-1297. The sequence goes on along the minus strand of JAJXTM010000055.1, from coordinate 10,947 downwards.
CTTTTAGCTTCCTTAATTGCAATTGATTCTTTTTTAATATCCACAACAAACATAGCTCCCGGAAGTTTAGACATAGTTTCAACACCTTCCAAAACCTTTTTAAGTTTGTCCTTTTCTCTAGTTAAGAAAAGTCTTTCTTTTTTAGTAATTTTTTCAAAAGTACCGTCTGTTTCTTGCTTCTCAATATTATTGAGGCGTTTAATACTTTTTCTGATAGTAGAAAAGTTTGTAAGCATACCGCCGAGCCATCTTTCACTGACCCAATTAGATTCTGAGCGTCTAGCTTCCGATTCAATAACATTTTTTGCCTGTTTTTTAGTACCGACGAAGAGGACTTTTTTCCCTTCAGCGACTAAAGCAGATAAAGAATTTGAGGAATCGGTAATTTGGGTTAATGTTTTTCTTAAATCTATTATATGAATACCATTTTTCTCCATGAAGATATATGGTTTCATTTTAGGATTCCAGCGGCGGGTCAAGTGACCGAAATGCGCACCAGCTTCTATAAGCTGAGTAATATCGAGCTTTTTCATTTTTACTCCTGTTGATTCTTCTACTTTCTTCAGCTCTGCTTAAAATCCCATTTTATTCGGGACACAGACAGCAGATCGGAAAGTATGATTGATATAATAATAAATTAACGTTTAGAAAATTGAAATCTTTTTCTTGCTTTTGCCTGACCGTATTTTTTACGTTCGACCATTCTAGGATCTCTGGTTAAAAATCCTTCTGCTTTTAGAGCGGGTCTGAAATCAGGATTAAGAGAAATTAAGGCGCGAGCAATTCCCAATCTAATTGATTGTGCTTGACCCGTTGTTCCTCCGCCTAAAACATTCACAAGGACATCATATTGTCCAAGAGTTTCTGTAACCTTAAAAGGATTAATAATGTCTTCACGGCTTAGGAGCTGCGGAAATGCTTTTTCAAATTCATTGCCGTTTACTGTTATTTTACCATTACCGCTTCTTAAAATTACTCTTGCAACAGAGGTTTTTCTTCTTCCAACAAAAATTTGATCTGTCATTATTTCTCCGTTAAGCTAATTAATTCTGGTTTCTGAGCTTTATGAGGATGATCTTCACCGGAATAAACTTTTAATTTTTTAATTAATTGATTTCCCAATCTATTTTTGGGAAGCATTCCTTTAACAGCAGACTCTATTAAATACTCAGGTTTTTTCTTTTTCAATTCCAGAAAACTTTGTTCTTTTAATCCTCCGGGGTAGCCTGAATAATGAAAATAGGCTTTTAAAGTTTCTCTTTTACCAGTAACTTTAATTTGACCAGCATTAATAACTACTACAAAATCACCAGTATCCGAATTAGGAGAAAAAATAACCTTTTCTTTCCCGCGTATTATTCTAGCAACTTTTGTCGCCAAGCGACCTAAAGTTTGATCTTTTGCATCTACTATATACCATTTTCTATCCGCATCGACAGTTGGAATAAATTTAGTAGTTTTTGCTTGTTTCATTTATTATTCTCCAAAATCTAAAATGCATTTTAATAAAGGTTAGAAAATTAACGGTTAATTGAAAGAAAGTCAAGGTATTACTAAATTAAAATTCTGTCCAATAACCGGAATTGATTATAAAGTTATATTTTAATTGAAATTTATTTGTCAAATATATCTTTTTACCTCTTATTCGATACATTTAGAAAAAAGATTTTCCGAATTTGAATGAATTTACCATTCCAAAAAATATAGGCTGGAACGATTCAAAAGCTTTTTGCCCAATAATGATTAGCTTTAGACTATAGTCAACCTCGTAATTAGTTCGTATATAAAGAGTTTGTGAAATCTGATCTTCCAGAATATCCGGTTTATTATAAAAAATTTTGTAACCGTTTACTTCAGTACAGTATTTGTATTTTTGAGAATCGAATAAATCCTTATCCTCGACCTCTAAATGCACATAAGGAGGAGGTAATAGATTTGAATTTGCAAACCAGAAAGTTACACCGTCTAATTTATTCTTTACATCCTGATCGATATAAGTCCAGCCATTAGGATATTTTATAGTTACGTTGAATGACGGTTCATGATAAATTTGATCCAAACTAGTTGTATCTAATGTCATTTTTGAAAAATTAGTAAATATAGAATTATCCGAAGATGAAATATTTTTTATTTTTTTTTGATCCTTTTTCGCATTATTCAACATTTTATCGTTATTTAAGTGATTATTATTATTCATAGATTGAACATTTTTTTCAATATCTCGAGAAGATATTTGAATAAATGGAGAAGTATTTCTTCCTTTCTCGGAAAATTTATTCAACATAATTAAGGTTATAAATAGGACTATCAAATGGATAATAAACGAAATGGATGTGCTAAGGATTGATTTATTGACAGGCTCGATTTTTATTTTGGGTATCATTTTAAAAAGTATTATCAATGAGATATATTTCAGTACAAGCATTATTTTATCATAAATAAAATAATGATTTTTGAAGGCTGATTCAAAATATGTAATTTTACTAATTGAATTTAATCAACAATTGCTAAGATTAAAATGAAATTTCTTGTAACCGGAGGAGCCGGATTTTTAGGTATTAATTTAATTAGGTACTTAGTCTCTCATGGATATGAGGCAGTATCTCTGGATATAGTTAAGTTTAATTATCCTGATATGAACAACAAAATCTCTATCATCACCGGAGATATCAGAGATAAAAAAACTGTTGCAGAGTCGATGGCAGGGATTGATATCGTGATACATACTGCCGCAGCTCTTCCGCTTTATTCATCTGAAGAGATTTTTTCTACAGATATTGACGGTACAAAAAATCTTTTAGAAGAAGCCGAGCGTCATAAAGTACGGAGATTTATTCATATTTCTTCAACAGCTGTATACGGAATTCCCGATCATCATCCTTTATTTGAAACCGATAAGTTAATAGGAGTAGGCCCATACGGCAAAGCTAAAATACAAGCTGAGCAAGAATGCGGTAATTTCAGGAAAAGGGGGATGTGCATTTCTATTATTAGACCTAAATCTTTTGTAGGTCCGGAACGCCTGGGAGTATTTGATCTTCTATATGACTGGGCATACGATGGTAAGGGATTCCCAATGATTGGTAAAGGAAATAACCGCTATCAATTACTAGATGTAGAAGATCTTTGTGATGCTATTTTGCTATGCGCAACTTTGGAAGAATCTAAAGTTAATGATACTTTTAATATAGGTGCTAAGGTTTTCACTACAATGAAAGAAGATTATCAAGCAGTTTTAGATGCAGCAGGATACGGGAAAAAGATTAAAGGATTGCCGGAAAAACCAACTATAATTATTCTAAAAATTCTTGAAGCATTTAAACTTTCTCCGTTATATAAATGGGTATATGAAACGGCATCTAAAGATTCTTTTGTCTCAATTGAAAAAGCAGAACAAAATCTGGGATATTCACCTAAATATTCGAATAAAGATGCATTAGTAAGAAACTTTACATGGTATAAAGAACATAAAAGCGAATTCCAAAATCTAGAAGGAGTTTCCCACCGAGTACCATGGAAACAAGGTTTGTTAAGGTTTGCAAAAATTTTCTTTTAAGTTATGAACAAGAATTTATTTAAATTTAACAATATAAGGAATGGATTATGCCAAATAAGAATGATTTTTTAAAAAATGTTGTCGAACATTTCGACATAAAAAAATATAATGTAATCGGCCTTGTTGATGCAATGGAAAACATGGCATTTTCAGCCCGCGATTTAAACAGAGCCGGTAATATTTACGATAGAATGCTTCGCGATAAAGAATGCGGAATAATTTTGACGCTAGCGGGGAGCCTTTTTAGCGCAGGTTTAAAAAAAATTGTTTATGATTTAATCATGAATAATATGGTTGATGCTATTGTATCGACCGGAGCAGTAATGGTAGACCAGGATTTTTTTGAAGCTCTTGGTTTTAAGCATTATAAAGGCACTCCCTTCAGTGATGATAATCTTTTACGTGAGCTTCATATTGATAGAATTTACGATACATATATTGATGAAGATGAATTAAGAATATGCGATGAAACTACAGCAAAAATTTTTAACAGTCTCGAGCCAAAGCCATATTCTTCAAGAGAACTTTTATGGGAGTTTGGCAGGTATTTAGAGGAAAACGGCGGACCAAAAGTTGAAGATTCAGTTATTTATGCAGCTTATAAAAAGAATGTTCCAATTTTTGTCCCTGCATTTTCTGATTGTTCAGCAGGATTTGGATTTGTAATACATCAGACACAAAATCCTAACAAGCATTGTTCGATAGATTCTGCAAAAGACTTTTTGGAGTTAACAAAAATAAAACTCCACAGCAATGAAACAGGTATATTTATGATCGGCGGCGGAGTTCCGAAAAACTTCACACAAGATATTGTTGTTGCAGCAGATTTATTAAGGGAAAATGCCCCTATGCATAAATATGCTATACAGATAACTGTAGCCGATGTCAGAGACGGAGCTCTTTCAAGTTCAACTTTGAAAGAAGCCAGTTCCTGGGGAAAAGTAGAGACCACATTTGAACAAATGGTATATTCCGAAGCCACTATAGCAATGCCATTAATTACAGGCTATGCTTACCACAAGGGTGCATGGAAAGACAGGGAGCCTAGAGAATTCCAAAAGATATTTTTATCTTCTAAATAAAGATTGATATAGCAGGCTGTCAAGGTAGGAACACCTTACAGCCAACCTTTTTCTCAATTATGTTTCTACCTTTTGTCTCTTTTTTAAAAAAGAGTTAATTTTAATTATTAAAAGAGTCTATTTATTTAATCTTATAAATTAAATAATTCAAATAAACATCCTTTAATAAAACACAGAACTCTTTATAAAGAAAGCAGGTGAATCATGAAATATCCCAAAGCTCCCAAGCCTAACGAATTAAAACCTGAAGATTTAAGATGGAGATGCAATCCTGATATTTTCTCCTTTGATTCAACAAGTGACATTGAACCGATTGAAGGAATTTTAGGGCAAGAGCGAGCACTTAAAGCAATTAAGCTTGGGGTTGATTTAAGATCTCCCGGATACAACATTTTTATTGCCGGATTATCCGGAACCGGCAAAGCTACTACCGTAAAAAAAATGCTGGAAGCCATTAGTGACAACTGCCCTCCTCTCTATGATTTTGCTTATGTAAATAATTTTAAGGATGAAGACAGACCTATTCTTTTAACTTTTCCAATAGGCAAAGCAAAAGTTTTTAAACAGAGTTTCGCTTCCGCTATCGAATTATTAAAAAAAAATATTCTACAGGCTTTAGAGAATGATTCTTATATAAACAGAAAGCAAAAAATTATTACCGACTTTAATGAAAAAGAACAAACTCTAATGAATTCATTTGATAAGAAACTGAAAAAAGATAATTTTTCGCTTGGTCAGGTAAAGGTTGGTGAGTCTGCGAGACCCGATATATTTCCGGTTATAGAGGGTAAACCAGTTCCTATTTATCAGCTTGAAGAGCTAATTTCACAGCAAAAGATAACAGATCAACTAGCAAAAGAAATAATTGATAAGTATAATTTATATCAAAAAGAATTACATATTTTATTTAAGAAAAGCTTTACTCTTAATCAGGAGTTTCAGGGTAAGTTAACCGATCTTGAGCAAGGAACTGCTAAAATAGTAATCAAAGAAATAATGGAAAATATTAAAGAAAAATTTTCCGATGAAAAAATAATTGATTATCTCAATCAAGCAGAAGAAAATATACTTAACAACATCCAAATATTTAAAGGAGTAAAACCGCAGGGCGAAGAGACTGCGGAAGGCTTTCAAATAGACTATTTCAAAGAATATGAAGTTAATATTATTTTAGATAATTGCGATACAAAGAGCTGCCCGGTAATTATTGAAACTTCTCCCACTTATGTTAATCTATTTGGGGCTGTTGAAAAAATATCAGACGGAAGGGGAGGCTGGTATAGTGATTTCACAAAAATAAAAGCCGGTTCAATGCTGAGGGCAAACAGCGGATATTTAGTATTAAACGTAAAACACCTTTTTGAAGAACCCGGTGTATGGCGAACACTAAAAAGAGTCTTGACATATAGAAAGCTAGAAATCCAGGATTTACATAATTACTTCCAAATAGCACCATCAACTCTTAAACCAGAGCCGATAGATATCGATACAAAAGTAATTTTGATTGGAAATGAAAACATATACTCTATTTTAGCTAACTATGAAGATGATTTTAAAAAAATATTTAAAGTTAAGGCAGACTTTGATTATGAAATTAAACGCACTGATGAAGTATTAGTTCAATATGCACGCGTAATTAAAAAATTAATAGCAGAAGAAGAGCTTCACGAGTTTGATAAAACTGCAATATCATACTTAATTGAGCTCGGTGCTAAATACGCAGGGCAAAAGAATAAACTTACAACGAGGTTTTCAAAAATTGCCGATTTGGCAAGAGAAGCTAATTTTTGGGCAACTGACGACGGATTCGATATCGTTAGCGCTGATCATGTCCGAAAAGCATATAATCTTGGAAAAGAAAGACATGGATTGCTAGAGTCGAAAATTAATGATATGATTGAAGAAGGAACTGTCCTGATAGATACAACCGGAGAAAGAATTGGTCAAATAAACGGACTGGCAGTTTACGATGCGGATTTTTATTCTTTCGGCAGACCAACTAGAATTACAGCAACTGTATCTCTCGGAAGCGGTAGTATCATTAACGTAGAACGTGAAGCTGGTATGAGTGGGAAACACTACAATAAGGGAGTCCTGATCATTTCGGGTTATTTCAGAGAAACCTTCGGGCAGAATCTTCCTTTATCTTTTAATGCAAATTTAGTTTTTGAACAATCTTACGGTACTGTAGACGGAGACAGTGCGTCATGTGCTGAAATATTTGCTCTGTTATCAACCTTATCGGGATTACCCATAAATCAATCAATAGCTGTCACCGGTTCATTAAACCAAAAAGGAGATGTTCAGCCTATTGGCGGGGTGAATGAAAAAATTGAAGGATTTTATGATGTTTGTAAAGCGCGGGGATTAAACAAAAAACAAGGTGTAATAATTCCGGTTCAAAACATAAAGGATTTAATGCTTCGCGATGATGTAATCGATGCAGTAAGAAAAAAAGAATTTCATATCTATACTATTGAAAGAGTAGAAGAAGGAATTGAAATTCTTACCGGCATAAAAGCCGGAAAGCGAATAGGAAGAAGGAACTATGAAGCAAATACGGTTTTTGATTTAGTAGAAAAGAAAATAATAGATCTATATACAAAGTCAAAAGCAAATAAACTAATTAACGCAACAACTGAATTAAAGAAGAAAAGAAAATAATGGATTTTTCCACAAAAAATTTATCCAAGACAAAGATTTTATGCACATTAGGTCCAGCAACCAGCACAGCAAAAATGATTGATAATCTAATTCTTTTAGGAATGGACGGAGTAAGATTAAACTTTTCCCATGTAAACTATGATGAATTTGAAAAAATATTTCAGGAGATTGATAAAGCTTGTGTAGAAGAGAAAACTCCCCTCTCAATATTAATGGATTTGCAGGGACCTAAAATGAGGATAGGAGAATTATCATTACCCGAAATAGAAATCCAAACAGGCAATGAAATAGAAATATCCATTGAAAATATTTTAGGAACATCCAAAAAGATTTCTACTTCTTATAAAGAGTTAGTTAATGATGCTAAAACCGGCGATCAAATTCTAATAGATGATGGGTTAATTCGATTAAGAATTAAATCAAAAAAAGAAAATGCAGTAGTTTGTAATATAGAAACCGGAGGAATCTTAAGACCAAAAAAAGGAATGAATCTTCCCGGAATGCAATTATCAACTCCGTCAGTCACACAAAAGGACTTTGATGATTTGGAGTTCGCCTTAAAACATAGAATAGATTATGTAGCTCTTTCTTTTGTCAGAAGTGCAGAAGATATTTTACATTTAAAAGAATGGCTTAAAGCCAAGAACAAATTCCTGCCCATTATTGCAAAAATCGAAAAGCCAGAAGCAGTTAAAAACTTTGATGAAATTTTAAATGTATCTGACGGTATCATGATTGCACGCGGAGATTTGGGAGTAGAGATTCCAGCGCAGGAAGTACCGATGATTCAAAAGAGTATAATTAAAAAGTGCAATTCAGTCGGTAAACTTGTTATAACTGCAACTCAAATGCTTGATTCTATGATTCATAATCCAATACCGACTAGAGCCGAGGCATCTGACGTTGCTAATGCTGTTTTAGACGGAACTGATGCAGTAATGTTAAGCGGAGAGACTTCGATAGGAAAGTATCCGCTTGAATCAGTGAAGATTATGAATGATATTGCACTTAATGCAGAACAATATTTACTGCAACCGAATGATAATGATTTAGAAATACCGTTAGATTTAGCCGATAATCTTTTTGACTCAGTCGGAAGAGCAATGACAAAAATGAGCGAGCAGGTTAATGCATCCGCTATTGTTGTTTTTACTTATAAAGGCAGAACTGCAAGAAATTTTGCAAAGTTCCGACCCAAAGCAAAAATTATTGCAATTTCAAATAGTTTTGAAACAATGAATAATTTATGTCTTCGTTGGGGTGTAACCTCAATTTTTATGGATGAAATTCATAAGGAAAATGTAGTAATTGAAGAAGCGAAAAAGCTAATTCTAAATGCCGGATTAGTTAAACAAGATGACATTGTGATCTTTACAGCAGGAGCGCCCTATTCCGAAAAAAGCCGCGTAAATTGGTTAAGGTTTGAAGTTATTTAATTAATTTCTTATGGATAAAAATAATTTAAAAATTGCCAAGTGGTGGGAACATACAAATAATGAGAAAATACTATGTACATTATGCCCCCGATATTGCAAGATCGGAGAGGGGCAAATGGGTTTTTGTTACATCAGACAAAATCATAACGGCACATTATACACTACCGGATATGGAAAGCCGAGCGGTTTTGCAATAGATCCGATAGAAAAGAAACCACTTAATCATTTCCTTCCCGGATCATCAATATTAAGTTTCGGAACTGCCGGTTGTAACCTTGGATGTAAATTTTGTCAGAACTGGTCTATTAGCAAAGCCAAACTGGATGAATTAAATTCAGTCTCAGCATCTCCTGAAATGGTAGTAGAATTAGCTAAACAATATAAAACGCCTTCAATTGCTTTTACTTATAATGACCCTACAATATTCGGTGAATATGTTATAGACATCTCCGAAATTGCGCACAGTGAAAACATTAAGAATATTATGGTGACTGCAGGATATATAGATAAAGAAGCCCGTAAAGAGATATATAAAAATATTGATGCTGCCAATGTTGATTTAAAAGGATTTACAGAAAGATTTTACCATAATCTAACATATTCTCATTTAGATGATGTACTTGACACATTAACTTGGTTAATAAAAGATACGAATGTTTGGACAGAAATAACTACTTTGCTAATTCCTGGTGAGAACGATTCACCTGATGAAATCAAGAAAGAATGTAATTGGATTTTAGAAAATTTAGGAGACACTGTGCCGTTACATTTTACTGCATTTCATCCGGATTACCGAATGATTGATAAAAGCCCTACGCCGGCACAAACTTTAATTTCATCAAGAGAAATAGCAATTAAAGCAGGAATTAAATACTGTTATGTCGGAAATATTAGTAATTCGATAGGTCAATCAACATTCTGCAAAAAGTGCAATACCCCATTAATTTCACGGGATTGGCATTCTGTCATTTCAAATAAGACTATTATGGGAAAATGTTTTAAGTGCGGTGAAATTCTAGACGGGGTTTTTGAATAGGATTAATTGTAAATAATTTAAGTAAAAGCAAAAAGGATAATTTATGAGCGCTTTATCAAAAAAAATAGTTTTAATAACCGGGGCGACATCGGGAATAGGAAAAGCATGTGCGGAGTCATTTGCTAAGAAAGGCTGCAATTTAATTTTAATTGCCAGACGAAAAGAAAGAATATTTACGATCGCAAAAGAACTGGAAAAGAGATATAATATTAAGACTAAAGCAATTATTCTTGATGTTAGAAATTACCAGAATGTAAAAAAGGCTTTTAACTCACTTCCTGCAGATTGGAAAAAAATAAATTATCTTATTAATAATGCTGGTTTAGCCAAGGGATTTAATAAAATCTATGAAGGAGAAATTTCCCATTGGGAAGAAATGATTGACACTAACGTTAAAGGTCTTCTTTATGTTACCAGACAAATTCTCCCACTTATGATAGCCAATGGAAAAGGGCACGTTATAAATATTGGATCTACAGCAGGACATGAAGTTTACCCAAGTGGAAATGTTTATTGTGCTACAAAGTATGCTGTTAACGCGCTTACCCAATCGATAAGAATCGATGTACTCGATAAAAATATTAAAGTCAGTACAGTTGATCCGGGTATGGTTGAAACTGAGTTCAGTTTAGTACGGTTCTCCGGCGATAAAGAAAAGGCAAAGAGCATCTATAAAGGTATTAGTCCATTACATGCATCCGATGTTGCTAATGCAGTTTTATTTTGTGCGTTACAGCCTGCTCATGTTAATATTAACGAAATTATTATTACCCCAGCTGCACAAGCATCATCAACGCAAATTTATAGGAAATAATAATAGACTAAATTATAAAGCTTATATCTCCAGCACCTTCGCGAATTACTTCAGGATGTTCTTCACTGAGGTCTATTACGCTTGAAGGTGTTCCCGCTAAAATTCCTGATGCAAGCATTAAATCAACCTGTAAATTGAAAATATTTTTTATTTCGAAGGGATCATATAATATTTCACCTTTTCGGTTAGTAACACTTGTACTAATTATTGGATTTCCTAACATATTCACTAGGGTTAAAGTTAAATTATTATCCGGAATTCTAATACCCACAGTTTTTCTTTTACTCCAGAGTTTTTTAGGTACCTGTTTTGCGGCAGGCAAAATAAAAGTATACGGACCGGGTAAATGACGGTTAATT
>JAJXTM010000354.1 GCA_021783875.1 Bacteroidota bacterium | reverse complement strand
ATCTAATTGGAACATATTTACTTAATTCTACAATTAATGTTCTTTGCAAGAGCTTAAGTATTAAATATAATGACCTAAGTATAATAAAAAACTTGGAAAATCAGAATAAAAATTTTGTATTAGCTTTTTGGCATGGAAATATGCTTGTACCATGGTTTCAATTTAGAAATAAAAACATAGTTGCTCTTATTAGTAAAAGTAAAGACGGAGATTTATTGTCAAAGTTATTAATAAATTGGAAATACCGGGTTGTCCGGGGTTCCAGCAGCGATGGAGGTAATAAAGCTCTGGATACAATGGTTAGTAATGCAAAAAATAAATCATCGATTGCGGTAACTCCCGATGGACCGAAAGGACCTAGACGCCAATTTAAAGCCGGTGCTGTCATTACTGCTAAAAAAAGCGGTGTACCTTTAGTGTTGGTTGCTGCTGGATTAAAAAAGAAAAGAATCCTTCACAGCTGGGATCATTTTGAAATACCTAAATTTTTTTCTGAGGTTAATATTTTTTTTTCAGAGCCTATATATATTGATCCGCAATTAAGTTATGATGATACGTCAAATGTTATTAAAGATTGTGAGAATGCATTGAGTGAATTGAGCTCAAAAGCTGATTTATTCAATTATTAAACTTTGTGTTTGAGATGAAGTAAATGATTTTTTTACGATTTATATTATTGCCTTTGGTTCCAATATATGCATTAATAATAAAAATTAGGAATTTATTATTTGATTATAATATATTCAAAGAAAAGAAGGTAAATGCAAAAATAATTTCAGTTGGCAATTTGACAGTAGGAGGATCCGGGAAAACACCTATGGTAATTTATCTTTCTAATTTGTTAAAGAATAATGGACGAGAAGTCGGAGTTCTAAGCAGAGGATATGGAAGAAAATCAAAAGGTTTTATATTGGTCTCTGATAATAATAAAATTTTAACCACTGTGGATCAATGCGGAGATGAAATATATCATACGGTAATGGAATCAAATATACCAGCTGCAGTTTCGGAAAATCGAGTAAACGGAGCAACTAAATTAATTTTACAAACGCATGTGAATAGTATAATTCTTGATGATGCTTTCCAGCATCGGTGGATATATCGGGATATTAATTTACTTCTTTTTGAACAAAAGTTTTTAGCAGATAATAAGTTTATGAATAATATTTTGCTTCCATCTGGTTTAATGAGAGAACAAATGGACTCGATGAAAAGAGCGGATGCAATTATAATTAATAGAAAATTTTCTGATATAGTTGAAATTCCTGCAAAATTTAAAAAATATTTTAAAGGAAAGGAAGTCTTTAATTCTTTTTATGAAGCAGTAGGATTTTTAGATATAAAGAAAAAAACTTTATATAGAATTGAGGATTTTGAAGGTCAAAAAAGCTTGGTTGTCTCCGGAGTTGCCAATCCTTTTTCTTTTATTCATGCTTTAAAACAAACTAAAGTTGATACACAAAATCAGCTTATATTCAGAGATCATAAAAATTATACACCTAAAGAAATAAAGAAAATCAGAAAAAGATTTTATGAAACAAACTCTCATTCGGTAGTAACAACTGAAAAGGATGCTGTTAAATTATTTAAGTTTTCAAAAGAATTGGATGATATAGATATATTCTATCTTAAAATAAAATTGCAAATGGATGATGAGAATTCATTTAAGACATTTTTAATAAACAAGTTGATTAATTAACAGGGAAATATGTGCTTGAGTTCAAATTATAAATAACTAATTATATTTTTAATATATTAAAATAAAGGAAAATAAAAATGGCTAATCAAAAGAAATATGTTTATTTCTTCGGCAATAAAAGCGCCGAAGGGAAAGCAGAAATGAAGAATCTTTTAGGAGGCAAGGGCGCTAATCTTGCGGAAATGGTAAATATTGGCTTGCCTGTGCCTGCGGGATTTACAATTACAACTGAAGTCTGTACTTCCTATTACGAAAATAAAAGAAAATATCCGAAAGAATTGAAGGAACAAGTAATTTCTGCTTTAAGAAAAGTTGAAAATTCAATGGGAGCAAAATTTGGTGATCCCAATAATCCTCTTTTAGTATCCGTAAGAAGCGGCGCAAGAGCATCTATGCCGGGTATGATGGACACTATTCTTAATCTGGGATTAAATGATACAACCGTTGAGGGAGTAATCAAAAAAACCAACAATCCGCGTTTTGCTTATGATTCTTACAGAAGATTCGTGCAAATGTACGGCGATGTTGTTTTGGGCTTAAAACCGGTAGACAAGCATGATGAAGATCCGTTTGAAGCAATTCTTGAGCATAAAAAAAATTCAAATGGAATAAAATTAGACACTGAATTAACTGCAGAACAATTAAAAGAATTAGTTGCTGAATTCAAGTCCGCAATTAAAGAAAAAACCGGATATAATTTCCCAAATGATCCTATGGAACAATTATGGGGCGCAGTTGGTGCTGTTTTTGGCTCCTGGATGAATGATAGAGCTATTGTATATCGAAAACTTAATACTATACCTGCTAGTTGGGGAACTGCCGTAAATGTTCAATCAATGGTTTTCGGCAATATGGGCGAAGACTCTGGTACTGGCGTTGCTTTTACTCGCGATCCTGCTGCCGGTGATAATATATTTTACGGCGAATATCTTTTTAATGCACAGGGCGAAGATGTTGTCGCTGGTATTAGAACCCCGCTTCCCATAGCTAAACTTAAAGAAGATGATCCAATAATATATAAACAACTTGACGGTATTAGAAAAACTCTTGAACAACATTATAAAGATATGATGGATATAGAGTTTACGATTC
>JAJXTM010000353.1 GCA_021783875.1 Bacteroidota bacterium | reverse complement strand
ATGGCGAATTTTTAGTATATATTTCACAATTAGGAATTAGATTAAACGAGTCCATATTATTAAAAGAAAAAAGAGATTTTGATAATTCAATGCTTATTAATATTAAGGGTAAACAGTTCAACATAAGCGGAAAATTGGCTGAAAATATCTTTGTTGAAATAAAGAAATGACAAATAAATGCAAAGAGTGATAAAAATATTTATAATATTAATTATATATTCATTTGGAAAAACGAATAGTCAAAGCCTTTTGAATAATAATGAAAATGTTAATCTTCATTTTCAAGAGACGGTTATCACTCAAGGTCACCCGGGATTTCAGGCAAAATATTCGGGGGATAATAGTCTTAATACACACAGTGAATCTGCAACATCTATTACTACAACTCTATATTTTGGATTAAGAATAGTAAATAACCTTGAATTATATGCAGATCCGGAAATATCAGGAGGCTCGGGAATAAGCGGGGCAGTGGGGTTAGCTGGATTTTCAAACGGAGAAACATTTAGAATTGGAAATCCAAAGCCGACATTATATCCGGCTAGACTTTTTTTAAAATACACTTTTAATTTTAATGATAATGAAACGGAAATAGCGGATGATGAAAATCAACTTAGTGAAAAACAAAGCAATGAAAACTTTTCAATAATTTTGGGAAAATTCGGGATAGCCGATTATTTTGATAACAACGACTATTCGCATGATCCGCGTACACAGTTTTTAAATTGGTCTTTAATGAATTCCGGAGCTTGGGACTATCCTGCCGACACAAGAGGTTATACCTGGGGACTAGTATGTATATATAATAATCCTAATTATGTTATTCAATTTGCCGGAGTAATGGAGCCACTAAATGCAAACGGGCTTGAGATGGATACGCATATAAATAAAGCATACAGTCTTACCTTAGAATTTGATAAGGCATATTCAATAGCAAATAATGAAGGGGATGCAAGAATTCTTTTTTTCTTAAATAAAGCGAGAATGGGAAATTACAGGGAGACAATAAATAACCCGGCTTATAATATGGATATATCTCAAAGCAGAAGATATAGCCGCAATAAAATTGGATTTGCCTTTAATTTATCACAAAAGATAAATAAAAGCACAGGAGGATTTCTTAGATTAAGCTGGAATGACGGCAAAAATGAAACTTGGGCATTTACTGAAATAGATCATTCTTTAGCATTAGGATTAGTTCAGGAAGGAATAATCAAAAGTAGAGTAAATGATGAATTAGGAATAGCATATATATTAAACGGAATATCTGCTGACCATCGTGATTATTTAGCGAGCGGGGGTTACGGATTTATTATCGGTGACGGAAAATTAAATTATGATAATGAGAATATTTTTGAATTATATTATAAAATTCAAATTTCCGATTATTTAGCTTTTACACCGGATTATCAATTTGTAATTAATCCCGCTTATAACAAAGACAGAGGTCCCGTTAATATATTTGCAATAAGAACACGATTTAACCTCTAAACTTAGAACAATAAAGATAGCATAAGTTATCGCAGGAAATGAAAATTATTTTTAATGAAAGAATTATTTAATTCATCTATAAAACAGACAGACGGGAGGACGAGGAATTCGGCTGAAGATGCCCTATCAGGAAAATCTACGAAAGGGATTTTTAAAAAATTGATACCTTTTCTGGGTCCGGCATTCATAGCAAGTATAGCTTATGTGGACCCGGGAAATTTTGCTACAAATATTCAAGGCGGTTCGGCGTTCGGATATACTTTATTATGGGTTATATTAGCTAGCAATATTATAGCTATGATTCTTCAGACGCTTTCTGCAAAGCTTGGAATTGCTACGGGCAGTAATCTTGCAGAGCATTGCCGGAATAATTTTAGTAAACCGGCTGTTTATAGCATGTGGATATTGATGGAAATTGTTGCGATGGCTACCGACCTTGCAGAATTTTTAGGTGCAGCTATCGGATTCAATTTGTTATTTGGATTTCCTTTAATTATCGGCGGAATTTTAACGGGAATTTGTACGTTCCTTATATTGGGACTTGAGCGTTACGGGTTCCGTCCTCTTGAAATAGCAATTACTTTAATGCTGACAATTATAGCAGGTAGTTATTTATTAGAAACAATACTTGATAAACCTGAATTTAAGACACTTCTATACCATTCTATTGTACCGCAATTTTCCGGCACAGAAAGTATTCTTCTTGCAGCAGGCATACTAGGGGCGACAGTAATGCCGCATGCAATATTTCTACATTCCGCGTTGACACAACAAAGGATAATAGTAAAGGATCCCGGTAAACTTCGGAAGCTTTTCCATTACGAAATACTCGATGTCTCAATTGCAATGGGAATTGCAAGTCTAGTTAATATGGCAATGTTAATAATGGCAGCATCGACATTTTATCAAAGAGGATTAACTCATATTGCGACGATAGAGGAAGCCCATATAACATTGCAGCCGCTGCTGGGTAAAGCCGCGGGCTGGATATTTGCAATTTCTTTGCTTGCCTCAGGTTTATCTTCCTCCACAGTCGGAACAAGCGCCGGGCAGGTAATGATGCAAGGGTTTCTGCATAGGAAGGTTCCGGTTTGGCTGAGAAGGTTAGTTACTATTGTCCCGTCTCTATTTGTTATTGCCATAGGGCTTGATCCAACAAGGACTTTAGTAATAAGTCAGGTGATTTTAAGTTTCGGACTTCCGTTTGCAATAATTCCTTTAATAATTTTTACAAGAAAAAAATCAATAATGGGAATCCTTGTTAATAAAAAAATCACTACCTTTATTGCGTCAATTATTGCGGTTT
>JAJXTM010000054.1 GCA_021783875.1 Bacteroidota bacterium | reverse complement strand
GATTTTTCATTTCATTAAATAGATTGCTTATTTCCATTTTCGGCTCCATTTAAATGGTTAAGGTAACTTAAAACTCGTTTAACATAATTTTGTGTTTCTTCAAAAGGCGGAATGCCGCCGTATTTTTGAACGTTTTCCGGTCCAGCATTATAGGATGCTAATGCTAAATTAATATTGCCATTAAATTTTTGTAGCATTTGCGAAAGATATTTTGTCCCTGCAAAAATATTTTGCTGCGGATCCCAAACATTTGAGACTCCCATTTGAGATGCAGTCGAATCAATTAATTGCATTAATCCTTTAGCTTTTGCACTTGAAACAGCTTTTTCATTGGCAGCTGATTCAGTCAATATTACAGACTTTATTAAATTCTTATTAACTCCATATTGTTCAGAAGCTGAGTTTATAATACCCTCATATCGGTTTAATCTATCCAAAGATTGTGAACTCGGAGATATTGGTGGATTATTATTAAATTCTAATTTTGGGTTAATTCCAATATTTAATGGCTGCATCTGCTCAACTTTTGTATTGGAGTCCATAGACTCTCCGGTTAACTTTTTATAAAGTATTCCGGCAACACCGAGATTATGATTTTTTGAAATCATAGAAGCTAATTCATTTTGGAAAATAGTATCGAAATAATCGCCGCCAAAACCATTATCTCCGGACAATCCATTAGCGGATTTAGTCATGCTTTTTAGCATCATTGCTGTTAAAAGACTTTCAAATTGTTTAGCTGCAGTTTCTATCTTCGCTTTTTGTGCATCCGAATATTTACTTGTGGTATCAACAGGCTTTGAAATTTGCAATTTCGGATCAGTTACTTTTAATTCTAGCTGATTTATCATATGATATCTAATTCTCCTATTAAAGCCCCGGCTTTCTTTAATGCCTGGAAAATAGAAATAATGTCCTGCGGTGATACTTTTAATGAATTAAGTGCCGCTGCAACTTGTTGAACAGTAGATGCTCCTTGGATAGCAACAGTATTTGTTGAATCCTGAGTTACGTATGGAACCAGATTATTGAATACTTGAGTAGTTCCGTTTGAGAAAGAATTTGGTTGAGATATTATTGGATAAGATCTTATGGTAATATTCAAGTTACCATGTGTAATTGAAGCAGGAAGAATTTTAACGTTATTTCCAGCAACAACAGTTCCAGTTCTTTCATCGAGGACAACTTTAGCAACTTCATCTTTTTGAACCGTTATACTTTCTAAATCTGCAAGAAAGCTCACAATATTATTTTGTTTATTTGATGGTACTTTTACCTGAATTTCAGCACCATCTTTTGCAATAGCAACAGAATTTCCAAATTTGGCATTAATTGCGTTTGCAACATTATTCGAAGTTGTCAAGTCCGGTTCTCTTAAATAAACATCTATATTTTGAGTTGGCACACTTGTCTCTTCAAGCGGATAATTTAAGATTCCGCCCATAGGAACTCTGCCTGCTAACGAATGATTTTGTGAGACACTACTTCCAGAAGAAGTCCTAACTTCAAAGCCACCAACGGAAATCGAACCTTGAGCAAAACCATAAACTTTTCCCATAATGCTTGATAATGGAGTCATTAATAAAGTTCCACCTTGTAAACTAGTAGCATCTCCCATTGAGGATACAGTTACATCAAATTTAGCTCCTGGTTTTAGATAATCATTTACAGTTGCTGTAACCATTACAGCTGCGACATTTCTTGTGATAAGATTATCTTGAGATACTGTTATTCCAAATCTCTTCAGCATACTAGTTACTGACTGAATTGTAAAAGTAGAACGTTGAGTATCTCCGCTTCCGGCTAAACCAACTACCAAGCCATAACCTATTATTTGCTCAGAGCCTTCTCCGGTAATATAGGCAATATCTTTAATCCTTTGTGCATACATAAAAGACAGGCTAAGAACTAAATAGGATAATATTAATCTTTTCATATTTAACCTAAAAAATCCAATGTAAAAATTTTGTTAACCAACCGGGAGATTGCACACTATTTATCATCCCATCTCCCTTAAATACAATTTGAGCTTGAGAAATATTATAGGAAAGAACTGAATTATCTGCGGCTATATCGGCTGGTCTGACAATTCCTTTTATATGAACTGCTTGTTCCTGACCATTTATTATAATTTGCCGGCTGCCTTCAATGACTAAATTTCCATTAGCTAAGACAGAATCGACAGTTGCACTAATTTTAGTATTTACTGTCCCGTTATTGGCAGTTGAACCAGTTCCGGAAAAATTATTTGTAGTACCCACAGTAGCACTAAGACTTGGGGAGGTCGCCTTGCCCGTATTTAATTGACCGGTAAGCCCAAGGTTACTAGTACGACCTGCAGAAGTTTCAGCGTCTGTTGATGCTTGTGAAGATTCTACTACTAAGATTGTAACAGCGTCTCCAACCCTGCTAGCTTTTTGATCTGAGAAGAGAGATGAAAATGAATTGGGACGCATGTCCTGAGCAAATGATTGCGAAATCATATAAGCAAATACAATAAATATTACTTTTTTCATTTTATTACTCTATTATTATTACTTCTTTTGAATTAACTACTTTAGCTTTAAATAATTTTTTATCTGCTGAAATTACTGTTATTGTCTCACCTGCAATGCCATCTTGACGAGAAATTGCATTAAAGTTAACCATTACGTTGCCATTATTATACTTAGCCAAAACAGGGGAACCTGCTTTCACAACAGGAATAGGCTCAATAATTAAAGAGTTTATTATTTCGCCAGCCTTTATAAATTCACTGCTTTGCATTCCTGCAATTTTTGAGGATGACGTAATGGGAGAAACATTCATTCCTGCGACATCTATTTTTTTTTGAACAAAATCTTTATCAGTTAATTTTTCATTTGCTTTAATATCTCTTGCAGCTTCCAAAACATTCTTAAATATTTTTAGTTTTACAGAAATAATTGATTCTACTACTCTTGAATTACTCTGGTAAATTTTTACTGGGACATAAATCATATTCCCATTTATATTAAAATCAGAATTTTTTAATATTTCAATCTTGGAATAAGTTTTCGGCATTTGCAAAATTTCATAATTATATTCTTCAAATTTTCCGTTAAGATTTTTCTTTAAATAGTTATTTAAATCCTCCTGAAAAGAACTTTTACCAGAAAAAATCAAAGACAACATTATTAAAAATAAAGAGTACATAATTTAATTTTGCTTCAAATTATTAGCCATTGTCATCATATCCTGCACTGTTTGGACAGTTTTGGAATTAATCTCATAAGCTCTTTGCGCGGCTATCATTGCTATCATCTCTTGAACAATGTCGACATTTGAGGATTCAAGATAACCTTGATTAATAGTTCCAAAACCGTCTTTGTTCGGAGTACCAATGATAGGAGTTCCGGATGCATCTGTTTGTGCATAAAGATTATTGCCCAAGGAAGTTAAGCCACCCGGGTTCATAAATCGAGCTAGTTCAATATTACCGATAATTTTTGATCCACCGCCTACTTGCTGCGCAGTTATGGTACCGTCTGTTGCTATTGAAACGCTCAATGAATTTTGATCGAGTGTGATTGGCGGATCAAGAGGATATCCACTTGATGTGACTATCTTACCACTTCCATTAACTTGAAATGCACCGGCACGCGTATAAGCATAAGTACCATCAGGTTTCAAGACTTGAAAGAACCCATCACCTTGGATTGCCAGGTCAAGTTGGTTATTGGTTTGAGTAATGTCACCTTGTGTAAATATTTTTTCATCTGAAGTCGGTTGGACACCATTTCCTATCTGAATTGCACTAGAGGAATTTTGGTTGACTCCGCCGGTCGAAGAATTTACAGGATCAACATTAACTTGTTGATACATTAGGTCTTCAAACTGGGCTGTATTCTTTTTATAGCCAGTAGTATTAATGTTGGCAATGTTATTAGAAATTACCTCAATATTTAATTCTTGTGCATACATCCCTGAGGCTGCTGTTCTTAAGGCTCTTGTCGGCATAATTATCTCCTATCTATACTTTTCCAATTTGATTTGCTTCATCTAATGATTTATCTAAAAATGTTATCATTTTGCTTGCTGATTGATATTCGTTACTTATCTGTATCATACTTTCCATTTCGCTAACGGGATTTACATTCGAATCTTCTAGATAACCTTGCTTCACTTGATAGTCGGATGGATTTGCAAGCTGATACCCTCCAGCGGCTGAAAAGTCTACTCCGGAAGACCTTCCTGAATCTTGAGGACTTCCCATTTTGGCTATTAATAAGGTATCTATCGTTTCATTACCATACTTAACTTCGCCGTTTGCCGAAATAGTGATATTTTTTTGTTTCTCAAAAGAACGCATATCAATTTTTATTAGACCGTTTTGTCCGACTACATTGTTACCCTGCTGATCAATTAAATTTCCCTCGTTTGAAATTTTGAAACTACCATTTCTTGTTAGTTCTGTACCATTATTTGTGTGAACGACAAAAAAACCATTTCCTGAAATTGCCAGATCCATTGGGTTGTTAGTTTGAGTTAAATTACCTTGTCGAAAATCTGTTAACTGCTGAATCTTTGTGTTTCCAAATTGATTCATTATTTCCGAAAATGGTAATTCCTTTTTGAATCCAGTAGTATTAAGATTTGCAAGGTTATTAGATACTATTTCTAGGTTCTTCATACGAGCATCTAATCCTCGGGCTGCGGTATAAATTCCTTTTATCATAAAATGGTCCAAATAATATTTTTACAAATTAATTTCATAAATGATTTTTAACGCATTCTCTTAAGTCTTTGAGCCAGGAGAATTTCATCTTTTGATATATTAAGTCTCTTAGCTGAATTTGAAATTGATTCACTAGTCAAATTATACTCTGGGGTTTTTTCGGATAATCGATTGCGTACCGATGAAAGCTTGCTATTTCCCTGGATCCTAATATTTTCTTCCCGCATTAATTTTATATTTCCTTTTAAACTATTATCAGAATGTATTAATTTTCTTGACTTTTTCCTTCTAATGATAATAATTAGTGTTGCTAGAAAAGAAGCAATCGCTAATATTAATATTTTTAAGAATAAATCCGGGGAAATAGATAGTTGACGTTCAAGTTCAGAAATAAAGCTAGGAGGATTTTGTGTCGGATTGATCAAAGCTACATTACTATTATTTTTAGCTACTATCAGGCTCTCATTTTGATCTTTTTCCCTTGCAGCATTTATTTGTGCTAATACAATCTGGCTTATATTTACACTATCCGAGCTCATTTTTGTGGTACTTGTATCAGACGAGATACTCTCTTTTGCCAAATCATTATTTACATTCCGGCAAAAAACAAAGGAAATATTTATGGTAATTACAATTAAAAAAGTTAAAGTTTTCATTCACCAAGATTCCTTTTTAATGGAAATGAAAGTTGTAAAATTGTTCCCATTTCAATATTTGATTCCAGGTTTATTTCTCCTTGATACTTGTCCATTATATTTTTAACTACTTTAAGGTTCAAAAACTTCTCAGACTTTTGTTCAGTCCCTTTTAAATCATTAATATTTTCAGTTGAAAGGAATCTTAGGATAATGTTTCCGGCTTGATATTGAGTTTGAATTATAAGCCCGACAAGACTATCGCCTTTGTTAAAGAGGAATGAAAATAGATTTGTGAATATTTGATTTATATCATTAGGATTTATGAGTAACGTTGGCATTTTTTGATCTAAATCGAGGACACATTCATAATTATAGTTTTTTAAAGAAGAGATAACCATATTATAAAATTTTGAAGTAAGTTTATTTAAGTCGCAAGACTGTAATTTAGATTTTGCATCATCGATATTTGTAAATTCGACCAACCTATTTACTACTTCTTTAACTTTTTCAACTTGTCGTTCAATAGTTTCAGCAATTTTCTCATCACCAGATATCTCCTTTTTAAAAAATTCAGTATAACTAATGATTACTTGAAGAGGCGATAAAATTTCATCTACAATTCCTGTGGTTAGTTCACCGACTGCACTAAGTTTATAATCATTTGATAATTTTGATTGGTATAATTGTAGTTCATTATATGCAGCAATAATTTCTTTCCCTTTAAAAATTGTTTCAAGTCTTGCTAACATATTTTGCAAAACTAGCTGAGCATAAAGAACTTCTATAGAATTTTCTTTAATATCCGGAGATAAAGTTGTCAATGAGACTAAAACTTTTTCCTTTGCCGGAGAAAATGCAGGAATCAAGAAACAATATATCTTCTCAGATTTATTTTCAATCATTACCCTGTCTATTAACGATTTAATTTTTTTTGTAGTAAATGTATCCGAAAGGATCTCAAAAGTAGCTGGTTTAGTAAAAATATTTTTTGATAATGTCGAAATAATATTATGGAAGCCCTTCAGTGATTTATTGATTGAATTAAACAATAAAACATCAACTTCTTTAAAATTACAATTATTTTTTAGCAACGATTTAAATTCATCTATTATTTGCTGGGGTTCTTCAAAGGACGAAATCTTGTTTGTAAATTGGATTATTGATTTAAAATATTTTATATATTCATTATTTGCTATCTTCTTTTCAAAAGCTGGATTATAATGAATAAGCTTTAATGATCTTCCTGAAGTACCACTTTTGGTCATATTCGGTAAAGATTTGTGAAAAACCTCATAACTAAGAGTATTTTGTTTAATAACTCTCAACTTAAATACCTTACGGATTCAGCTTGTTCAATAAATAAATTTTTATAATTATTAATTAAATTCTCAGCTTGTTCGATATCATGTAATCTTAGGATGCCAATTTCTGAATCAGAAAGTTGCATATCCTTGTCCCAATAAGAGTTCCCAAATTCTAATTTTTTTGTCATATAATCTGCGAAATGAATAATGCTTGCCAATAATTTGCTATCCTTTGACTCATTTGGACTATGATGAAATAATATTGCTTCACATAAAGATTCGGGGAAATTCCATTTTTCAGTTAAAAAATGCCCGATTTCCTGATGATTAATACCAAGGACTTCAGTTTCTGCCTGAATGAAACTAATTCCCTTTTGGTTTACTAAATTATACACTTCTATAAATTCGGCGTGAAAAAATCTATGCATAATGGAAAATCCAAAATCATGCAAGAATCCCCCAATGAATGCCTCACCGCTGTTTGGGAAATCTAAATCCTCTGCTAATCTTTTTGAAGCTGTTCCAGTTAAATATGAATGCAGCCAAAATTCCTTTTGGTTTAAATATTGATCAGTCTTATTCTTAAATGCTTCAACAATGGCTAAAACTGAAATAATATTTTTTAATTCGCTATATCCGAGGACAAGAATTGCAAAATCTATTGTTGTAACCTTTCTTTGCAATCCATAAAGCGGAGAATTAGCAATAGTAAGAATTTTTGTTACTAATCCCAGGTCTTTAGAGATTATTTTCGAAAGATTATGACTGTTCAAAGAAGGTTGGTCAAGAATTTCAAGAGCTTCTTTAATAGCGTTAGGAATAGGAGGAAGATTGTAAATATTTCTTAATACTAACTCAGTTCTTTCTTTCTTTTTTTGCTCGGATATAGGAAATGTTATCATAAATTTTCCATCAAAATATTAGTGTTTCAATTTGATTTTTTAATAAGTCACTATAGCTATCGATATATTTCATAAGATTTGCTTCGTTGCCAAAATTAAGAATTTGCACCACATTATTATCTAACTCTAGATTTTCATCCCAATAAAATCCGCCTGCATTAAGATACTGAGTCATATAATCGGCTAAATGTATAATAGATGTAATTACTTTATTTTCTTCTGACCTAGAAGGATGGTGATGATTACAAATGACATCACCTAAAGAAGACGGAAGATTCCATCTACTTATAAGAAATTTACCGATTTCTTGATGAGTAAGCCCTAAAATCTGCTCTTCTGCTATTAGATATCTCATTTGCTGATTGTCAACAAGTTCATTTATAAGGTTAAATTCTTTATTAAAGTATCTTTGAATAATAGAAATACCAAGATCATGCAATAGACCTGCAGTAAATGCTTCACCTGATTTTGGAAAATATAAATCATCAGCAATTTTTTTTGCAATAGATGCTGTAAGAATTGAATGATTCCAATAAGTTCTACTATCCCAATTTTTCAATCCATCCTTTTTGAAAGCTTCAACCATTGAAAGTGCTATTACGATATTTTTGATATGCTCAAATCCAAGAATTACAATAGCAAATTCAATGGTAGATACTCTTCTTGGAAGCCCATACAAAGGAGAATTTGCCACTGTTAATATTTTTGCAACTAAACCTTGATCCTTACCTATCATCTTTCCTAGCTCCGAAGCACTTGTATTTGGGTTATTAAGCAATTTTGAAACTTCAAACATTACAATGGGAATTGAAGGAAGGTTTCTAATGCTTGATAACAACCTTATATATGTTTTTTTTTCGTTACTATTTTCTAGGTTTTCATTAGTCATTTATATATGCCAGTTTACTTTTTAGTAATTCGATTATTCTGGTATGAACTTGTGAAACCCTTGAAACAGTAATATTTAGTACCTGCGCAATTTCCTTATAATTGAGATCTTCATAATAATATAATGTTATAATCATTCTGTCGCGCTCATCTAATTTTTTTATAGCATCAACTAGAATTTCCTTAATTTGATTTTTTTCTGCAGATTCATCCGGAATTTCAGAATCACACTTGACAACTTCATATAAAAGCAAATTATCATCATCGTCTACAGAGCTTGTAAGAGATACATTCGAATACAAATTCTTTGAATCGGAAAGCGCGTTTGCTGGTCTAGGTTTAATTTGGAGCTTTCTTAATTCATCAATAATTTTACCTCTGATTCTTTGAATAGCATAAGTTTCAAACTTTGTACCGTATTCCGGATCAAAGCGATCAATTGCTTCACTTAAACCTTCAACTCCAAATTGAAAATAGTCTCTATCATCAAGAATTTCTAAATTTATAAACTTTGAATTATGAATGACATAATGAACTAATTTTATATAGTTCATAATAATTTTTTTCTTTAGGTTATCATTTGGATTGGATTTAAATTCCTGCCAAAGCGATGTTGTATTCATTTGAATTACTTCCTGTTAATATTATTTGATTTTTCGCTTTTCTTATCGAAAGATGTTTTATTAATTGCTTTTATAAAGACCATTGTAACAATACTAAGCATAACAGTAGTAGCGACAAAGACAACAAACGATTTGAATAACAAACTGGTAATAGACAATCCTAACCAGCTAAAAAATATTATTGATAATGCAAATACTAGTAGTCCGAATTGTAAAATTATTTTATTCATAACATTTATATCTTTTTAGAATAAAAACTCAAATTCTATACCATCAAAATGAGTTTAAGATTCTTTAAATTATGCTGAATTGAGAAGAAAATGGGCAATTATTTAGAGATGTTATTTGTAGAGTGGTTATTATTAGCCATTTGAACGATTTCATAAAGAGACTTAGCAATTTTTGATATTTGGGTACCAACAGTAGAACGTGAATATTTTTTTAAAAACAATTCTTGCTTTAAAATTGATCTACTCACAGCTGAATCAAAATCAATTTCGCCAAGTAAATTTAACTTCTCTTTAAGAAAATGTTTGGAAGCCATTGAAAGGTTATTGAAAGTTTCAATGCTTTCTTTTTTTTCATTGCATTTATTAATAATCAGCAGCTTTGATCCTGGAAATTTTCTATTGCTTAATAGCTTAATGATAACATAAGCATCCATAACAGCAGTTGGTTCCGGCGTTGTTATGATAATATTATGATCGGCATTTAATAAAATTCCGATTTCATCTTCGCCGGCTCCGGAACCGGTATCTAATATTATTATATCATATTTGTTTTGTATAAACCTCAGCTGATAAAATAAATTTCTTAATAATTCCGGTTTTGTTTTAGGATAGTCAAGTTTGCCTGAATCTCCGAATATAAAATGTAAATTCGGTTCATATTCAGTAATTTGTTCGGTTAATAAGTTTCTTCCTGTAAAAAAATTATAAATCGTTTTTGACGCTATAACATTTAGCAAAATATTTGCATTTGAAAGATTTGGATCTAAATCGATGAATAATATTTTCTTATTTTCCTTTGATAAGGCAAATGCGATATTTAATGAAACAAAAGTCTTACCTGTTCCTCCCTTTCCCGAAGTAAAAGCTATAATTTTTGATGACTTTTCACTACTATTTTTGTTACTAAGTCGCTCTAATTCTAATACTCTTTCTGCTTGACCGAACATTAGTTTATTTTACCGGTATATATCATTTTAGAAATAAAGTCCGGATCCGCAGATATAATATCATCCGGAATTACCTGACCATTTGTCAAAAAGGAAACCGGGATATTAAAATTTGAGACAATATTTAATATATTTCCATAAGTAACTGCCTCATCAATTTTTGTAAATATAAAAGAATTATAATCAAATAATTTAAATTTCTCGGCAACATCAAATAAATTTTTAGTAGTGCTTGTTGTACTCAGCGCTAAATATGTTTCATCTACTTGGCATGAATCGAGAAATTTTTTATTTGCTTTAAGATGTTCGCTATTCTTTTGACTCCGACCGGCGGTGTCAATAAAAACAATATCTTTATTTCTAAAAGTATTAATCAGTCCGGACATCTCTGAAGGTTCATAAGCAACCAGCATTTCTATATTGCTCACTTCTGAAAAAATTCTAAGCTGATCTAAAGCCCCTAATCTATAAGTATCAATAGAAATTAGACCAACATCTAAATTATGCAATATTTTAGAAATAACAGCCAATTTTGCAATAAAAGTTGATTTACCTACACCTGTCGGACCCACAATCGCTACTTTTTTTGGTTTTTTCTTTTTATTGACCTCAAAATTATATGTTGGAATCATTGAAGATATACTAGACAAAATATAATCATCTAGATTTGACATATCTAAAAATTCTTTATTCTTTTTAAGTTGACCTATAATTGATGTAACAACTGACTTTTGAACATCCCTATGAAATAGGGTATCAACAATTTCCTTTAATTCATTTTCAATACTAATTGAAACCGCATGCTTTGATAAGACAGCACTCTTTTTTTTTGCAGATTGAGAAGACGCTGGGTTATATTCACTTTCATTAACATATATTTTACTTGATAATTTTTTTAATTCGTCCGCAAAATTTCCTTTTCTTGTTTCTATTTTATTTAAGGTTTGATCTTCTTGTCCTAATAATTCTTCATCAATTCCCGCAGTAATTTCGAACATTTTTGTTCCTCCATACTTGCCTTCTCCAGCAATAACTCTTGTCCCCAGTATTATTGCGTCAATTCCCAATTCATTTTTCATTTCGATAGTAGCTTGTTTTAGGGTTGATCCTAAAAATTTCTTAATTTGCATTTATTACCTCTATTTTATCAATAAACTCTATTTCGATATGAGAAGGAAGTTCTGAATAAGATAGCACAACTACATCGAGAAAACTAGCGTTTATAAGACGATAGAAATAAGGTCTTATAGTTGCAGAAGTAATAATTATAGGGATATAACCGAGAATTTTAAATTTCTCAACATAATTATGAATAGTATTGTTCAGCTCCCTAAGAACAACAGGATTTAAGCCTAAAGTCTGTATAGCATCTTTTTGATTTTGTAAAGATTTTGTTATAAAGGATTCTAGTCCTTCACCAAGAGCTACAGCATGAATTATCCCATTGTTATCTTTATATATATTAGCGATTGTTTCACCCATAGCATGTCTTACATATTCTGTAAGTACATCTATGTTCTTTGTAACTTTAGAATAGTCAATTAACGCCTCAAGTATTTGGACTAAATCTTTAATAGGTATTAATTCCTTTAGTAAATTTTGAAGTACTTTTTGAATCGTACCAAGAGATAAGGCGTCTGAATTAATATCTTCTATTACAGCAGGATATTCTTTTTTCAAATTCTCTAAAAGTTGTTTAACAGCTTGACGAGTTAAAATCTTATCAAAATTTTTCTTCAATGTTTCTTGCAGATGAGTAGAAAGTACCGAAATACTGTCGACGACAGTATATTCTAATAGTTCAGCTTTGTCTTTTTCATCCCTTGCAACCCAAAATCCAGAGAGATTGAAAGCGGGATCTTTTGTCGGAATTCCACTTAATGGTTCGCTAATGTTTCCTGGATTCATTGCTAAAAATCTGTCAGTATAAATCTCGTATGACGCTACAATATTGCCTTTAATCTTGATAATATATTCATTTGGCTCAAGTTGAAGGTTATCTCTTACACGCACAGGTGGGATTAAAACTCCGTATTCCAATGCAATATATTTTCTAGTAGAAGATATTTTCTGAAATAAATTACCACCTTGTTTTTCATCTACAAGGCTAATTAGCCCATACCCGATTTCAATCTCCACAGGATCGACTTGAAGATATTGTTCAACTTTTTCTTCATCAGGTTCTGACTCAACTACTTGGGTTTCTCCCGCATTTTCAGGAAGATTTTTACTTTTATTTGTAAAGTATGCGCCAGTCCCGATTAAAGTACTTAATATAATAAAAGGGATGGCAGGCATTCCAGGAATGAAGGCAAAAAATCCGACAGCTCCGGCAACAATTCCTAATACTCTTGGATTAGACAACAACTGCTTCTTCATTTGAATATCCAGAGCCGTTCCAGCAGCGCTTCTGGTAACAACCAAT
>JAJXTM010000352.1 GCA_021783875.1 Bacteroidota bacterium | reverse complement strand
ACTTCAAGATGATTATAACAAATACGGCGAACAAAATTTCACATTTGAAATTATTGATGTGTTAAAACCCAAAGACGAACCGGGAATCAATTACAAAGAAGATATTGAAGTGCTGGAACAACTTTGGATTGAAAAACTTCAACCCTTTGAGGGGAAAGGATACAATAAACGATAGCCATGCCTTTCACATATTATAAAAATCAAAATTTACATATTTGCTTGCTTCAGTTGTCATAGAGTTAATGATCTTGGGATTTAAAAACTTATACGAAATAGTCCCTAAAATGAAAACTTGAAAAAGTAAATTTAATGATTATGGATTTTGAACATCAGTTAAATAACTTTATTTCATTTTAATTAGTCTTGAGACATCAGATTGGGGTAAAAGAATATAAAAATTTTATTAATTTAAGAATTATTTTTGTATTAATTTGTTAAATTTACATATGCAAGATACCTTTTTTAATAAATTCTATTCTAAAGATTTTTTAACTCTTAAAGAAGCTAGCAATTGGGCTGGGGAATATCTAAAACGAAATGTAACTACCGCAAACATTTCTTACTTAGTAAATTACGGAAAAATTAAGAAACACGGTGATAATGGGTCTATTTTAATTTCTAAAAAAGATCTTATTAATTATTATGAATCATATTACGGAAAAAGGGAATTTGATTGGAAAACAAAATTAGGTGATGATTTAGATTGGCATCTTTCTTTTGATTATTTAAAAGAAACCGATACAACAAAGCATGTGCATAGATTACACCCTTATAAGGGAAAGTTTATTCCTCAGCTTGTACAATATTTTCTTGATAAGAATACAGATGAATTTAAAAAAGAGGCATATTTCAAACCTGGCAATATTGTCTTAGACCCATTTTGTGGAAGCGGTACAACTTTGGTTCAGGCAAATGAATTGGGAATACATGCAATAGGAATAGATGTTTCACCTTTTAATTCACTTATTAGTAATATAAAAATCAACAAGTACGATTTTTTAAAACTTGATAAAAATTTAAAAGAAATTACTACTCAATTAAGAAAATTTATTTTGGACTCTAGTACAGTTGAGTTTGAAAAAATATTATTAGAAGAATTATCTTTATTTAATAACAAATATTTTCCAGTACCGGACTATAAACATTGGCTTAATCAAAAAGGGTTTAATGAATATGATTATGCTATAAAGAAAGAAAAGGAATTCTTACCAATATTTGAAAGTCTGGTCAAAAAATATAAAATCGAACTCATTAAAGCTGATACAAATTCTTTTCTTGATAAATGGTATTTGGCGCATATCAGAACTGAAATTGATTTTGTATTTAATCTTATAAAGAAAATAGAAGACGTTAATATTAAGAAAGTAGTTACAATTATATTGAGCCGAACAATACGCTCTTGCAGAGCAACCACACATTCTGATTTAGCAACCTTGGTAGAACCAATTTCTAAAACCTATTATTGTCATAAGCATGGGAAAATATGTAAACCACTTTTTTCTATTGTAAGTTGGTGGGAGAGATACAGTCTTGATACAATTAAAAGATTACAGCAATTTAACAAATTGAGGACTAACACATACCAAATTTGTCTTTCCGGTGATTCACGAATAATTGACATTAAGAGTGAATTGGGAAAACATAATAAAGACCTTTCAACATTATTTAATAATCAAAAAATCCAAGGAATTTTTTCAAGCCCTCCTTACGTCGGACTTATCGATTACCATGAACAACATGCTTACGCATATGAATTGTTCGGCTTTCAAAGAAATGATGAATTAGAAATTGGGCCATTATTCAGAGGGAAAGGGAAAGAAGCACGAATTTCTTATGTTGATGGAATTACTAAAGTATTATTAAATATGAAACAATATATGGATAAAGATTTTAATATATTTCTTGTAGCCAATGATAGAAATAATCTTTATCCTATCATTGCACAAAATGCAGGGTTACAGATAATACAACAATTCAAACGCCCTGTCTTAAATAGAACTGAAAGAGATAAAGGTGCTTACTCTGAAAGTATATTTCACTTAAAGAATAAACTATAAAAGAATAATGGCAATATCTATTGAACAAAAAGAAAAGATTAAAAGTCTTCTTTGTCAGAAGATTGATAAAAAGCTAAAAACTTATGGGCGAGAAACTTCAGCAATGCCATTTTTAGCAAGACTCATTCAGGATAATGAAAAAATTGCTGCTTATTCATTTATTCACTCGATTGCTACAACTCTTGGAATGTCTATTTACGAAGAAGTCTCTGTAATTATTTGTGAACCATCTTGTAATGAAGTGTTTAGAAATTATGGCGTAGGTGGAGTAATATCTAAATCTCAAAAAACTGTTATAAATAAAATTGTAACTGAATTAAGAAATAATGAAAGAACTGCTAATATAAATAAAGAGATCAAAGAAATTTTGGAAACATCACCCAGGGATGGGAAATTTCAAAAATCTGGGAATATTGCTGACCTATATTTCTTTCGAGATAATACAGAACACTATTTTGAAATAAAGACTGTTAAACCAAATATTGATATTTTTGAAAAAAGTAAATCAAAGTTGCTCGAATGGGTGTCCCGAAGAAGAAAATTAATAAAAGTATATCTAGCATTCCCCTATAATCCATATTATCCTGAACCATATGTGAGATTTACAGAAGTTGGAATGATGGATCACCCCAATGATTTTCTTATAGGCAATGAATACTGGGATTTTATAGGAGGAGAAAATACATTTCAGCAACTTCTTGAAATTTTTGACGAAGTTGGCAAAGAATTCAAAGAAAAACTTTCCGCTAAATTTAAAAGTA
>JAJXTM010000351.1 GCA_021783875.1 Bacteroidota bacterium | reverse complement strand
TCGGTTCCGCTATTTTTTTTCTGACCTCTATATTGCTCTTTTGCCTTAAAAATTATAAACAGATTAACAATTGTTGCTCCCGCAACGATTATAAAAAGAGGTCTATATGCATACGCCTGAACTGCTAATACAGAATTTCCCCCTTCTAACCAATTGCTTAAGAATTCAGGCAACATTGCAAACATTGCCCCAACTCCCATACCGAAAAATCCAAATGCTGTGTTCAAACTATATACCCAGCTGCGTCGTATTGCCGGCACCTCCTCAGCTAACCAGGCTTGCTCAACTGGAGAAAAGGGTCCCGCAGCTCCATTTGCTCCACGCCCAAAACCGGCAGCAATAATTACAATGGATAAAACTATACTTTGAGACGATAATAGGGCTGTGATACTGCAAATAAAAACAATACTTTCATATACTAATATAAACGGCCTTCTGTGCATACGGTCGCTGGCTATGCCTACTACTAAACTTAATACTGCCCCAAATAAACCTGCTGCACTTAGCACCAAACCAATATGGAATCCATTCCATCTTAATGCGTGTAAATATAAAGCTAAATCTACAACTAGTGCCCCCTGACCAACGCTCCTAATAGCCCGTGCTAGAATTAACCGTTTAGTAGTTGGGTGAAGATCTTTCAGTTTCATCAAATTATCTTAACATCATAATGAAAGTTCTTTTATTTTTATATTCCAAAATAACACATTAATAAATTTACAAATGTTTCCTTAAATTATATCAATGTTACAATTAGCTTAATAATTAAAAGTTATACTAGTTAAAAAAATAATTTTGAATAATGATTTTTCCCTTGACAATAATTAAAAAATATTATATTATGGTAAGTAAGTGATTACAAAATTATTTGAACGAAGGAAAAAGTGTCTAGAGAAACAACTGATATAAGGCAGGAGCAAATTAAGAAAGCTGTTCTGGATATAATTGCAGATGAAGGACTGCAAAATATTTCTACCAGAAACCTGGCAAAAAGAATAGGGCTTTCCGAAGGTGCTATATTTCGCCATTTCCCGACCAAACGCGATATTATCAAAGGAATTATGGATGATGTTGCTAATGATTTAATAGGATCACTGCGAAATATTGTACTTAAACCTGAAAAAGCTGAAGATAAATTATTCAAATATTTGTGCCAAAACGTAAAGTATCTAAAAGAAAATAGGGGTATTACTATGCTTCTGTTTTCAGAAGCTGCTCATCTTGGCGATAAGGAACTAAAAGAAAAATTAAATCAAATATTATATGAGCAAAAACAGCTCATTATTAAAATGGTGAAGGACGGAATATCGGAAGGGGTCTGGGATAAATCCGTTAATGCCGAGGATATTGCTATTATTTATATGGGTATACCTATTACCTTCAACATAGAATTTGTGCTGAATAAAAATGGACTTAACGCCGACAACTTCTGTAAAAGAATGTATACCTTAATAATAAAAACATTAAAAAAATAAAAAATTTTATATTTAATAGTAAGTAAATGATTACTAACTATTCAAAATTTTTAATTTAATCTTAAATTTAGGTGATAAATAAAATGGAAATTAATAATGCACTCTTAATGACAATCATTTTCTCTTTTCTGTTGGCTTTTATATTCTCAATGTTCGGTCAGGGAGGAGGATCAGTATATTCTCCGTTGTTAATTCTGCTTGGTTACGCGGTGTTGATTTCTACATCAACCTCTCTGGTATTGAATTTAATAACATCTATGTCGGCAGGATATATTTTTTACAAGAATAAAATGATTGACATGAAAGCATCATTCATGTTTGTCCCGGGTATAGTAGTCGGAGCTTTTGCAGGCGGCTTTTATGCAAAGTATGTCAATGCAAACCTATTATTGTGGCTGTTTGTGTCATTCCTAATCATCCTTGGCGCAAGGATGATTTATACTTATTGGCAAAAAGGAAATGAAACAGATGATGAACCAATGCCGCACCGTACTTTTGCAACGTATGTGCTGATTGTAATTTTTAGTTTTGCAGTCGGAATTATCTCCGGTTTGCTTGGTGTCGGGGGCGGTGTATTGGTTGTCCCTTTTATGACTTACGTTCTCAAATATCCTACAAAGTCCGCAGCCGGTTCCTCGCATTTAATAATTTCTTTCTCTGCGCTTGCAGGGATAATTGGTCATGCCGCTAATCAACGGCTCGATTATCCTTTAATTGCGATAGCCGGAATTGCAGTTCTTGTCGGCGGAAATCTTGGCGCAAGATTCAGCCTTAGGGTAAAGCCAAAAATGATAAAAGCTGGACTCGGATTTATTATGTGGGCGCTTGCTGCACAAATTCTAATTAAATTAGTTTAAATGGAGGAATAAAAATATGATTTCTAAATTTCTTCTCAGTAAATCTCAATGTTTTCTCAGTGGTGATCTGTGTAAGGAAAAATCTTGCTCCGGGTTACGCCGTGTACTCATAGAGAACCACAGAGTAAAATTCATTTTTACTTTTATTTTCTTGCTTGCATTGGGTACAGCTTCATTAGCTCAGCAAAAAGTAAATTGGAACGGTTATATGCAGTATCGTTTTTCAGATAACTACCTTAACCAAACTGAATTTTCAGTAAGAAGGGCAAAGTTCTGGATAAATGGTTTAATACCCGAAGAAGATGGTAGTTGGAGTTATAAACTGCAGGCTAATTTTCTCAAACAAGTCAAATATCAATTTCTGCTTCAAGACGTACTTGTGAATTATAAGATAAATAATTTTGAAGTAATTGCCGGTCAGTTCGTGCCTGATTTCAGCTTGCAAAGAAAACAACCTGATTATGCTATCCCGCTTGATGAAAGAGCGGAC
>JAJXTM010000350.1 GCA_021783875.1 Bacteroidota bacterium | reverse complement strand
CTTCGGTTAAAAAATTTGCACAAAAACATCCGCATAAAATGATGAAACCTTGGCCTGTATCGGGATCGAAGACCAGAGTCGCTAGTATGAAACAAAAAGATTTTTATGGTTCTGAAAAATCAATTACTCTTGACAAAGAAGATACAGTCAATATTGAATATATCGATAAGGATGGAAAAATAACTATACTGAAAGAAAAACTTAAACTTCTTAACGGGGAAGTAATTGACTCTTCTGTTATGAATGTTACAGAATTAAGAAAATTCTATTCCGAACAAATTGAAGAAGCCAAAAAAGAGAACGTTCTTCTTTCACTTCATCTTAAAGCTACGATGATGAAAATTTCAGATCCGATTATGTTCGGTCATGCAGTCTCTGTCTACTATAAAGCAGCTCTCGAAAAGCATGCAGATGTTCTCAAAGAAATTGGTGCAAACTTAAATAACGGTCTTATGGATGTTATTGAAAAATTAAAGAAACTTCCTTCGGATATAAGGGAACAAATTGAATCCGATATTAATAAGGTCTATATGAATCAGCCTGAACTAGCAATGGTTGATTCGAGAACAGGAAAGACTAATCTTCATGTCCCGAATGATATCATAGTTGATGCTTCAATGCCTAATGTAGTTCGAGACGGGGGAAAAATGTGGAATAAAAAGGATGAGTTGCAGGATTGTATTGCTATGATTCCTGATCGTTGTTATGCTACAATCTATGAAGAAATTATTGAGAATGCGAAAGCTAATGGTCAATTTGATCCCGCAACTATGGGGGCAGTATCCAACGTTGGTTTGATGGCTCAGAAAGCTGAAGAATATGGATCTCATGATAAGACTTTTGAGGCTATGGGAGATGGGATAATCAGAGTTGTAAATTCTGCAGGGAATATTTTATTGGAACAGCCGGTTGAAAAAGGCGACATTTTTAGAATGTGCCAAGCTAAAGATGAGCCGATTAAAGATTGGATTAAACTTGCTGTAAAAAGAGCAAGAGAATCTACTTCACCTGCGATTTTTTGGCTTGATGAAAAAAGAAGTCATGACCGTGAAATTATAGCAAAAATTAAAAAATATTTACCGGATAACGATACTAAAGGTCTTGAAATTAAAATCCTAACTCCGGTCGATGCAATGAAGTATACTTTGGAAAGAGTAAGAAAAGGATTGGATACGATTTCGGTTACTGGAAATGTCCTTCGTGATTATTTGACGGATTTATTCCCGATTCTTGAACTGGGAACTAGTGCAAGAATGCTTTCGATTGTTCCATTATTAAATGGCGGAGGATTATTTGAAACCGGAGCCGGAGGCTCTGCTCCTAAACATGTTCAACAGCTTTTAAAAGAAAACCATTTAAGATGGGATTCATTAGGTGAATATTGTGCTCTTGTACCATCATTTGAAATGATTTCTGAAAAAACAAATAATTCCAAAGCTGCTCTTTTAGCTGAAACTCTAGATACTGCTATTGGCAAATATTTGGAAAACACCCGTTATCCTTCCCGAAAAGCTGGCGAAATCGATAATAGGGGAAGTTCGTTCTATCTTGCTTTATATTGGGCGCAGGCTTTAGCCGAACAGAATAAGGATGATGAAATGAAATCACGTTTTTCAAAAATGTTTATAGAACTGCAGAAGAATGAAAATGAAATTTCGAAAGATTTAATATCTAAACTAGGTAATCCTGTTGATCTCGGCGGATATTATCTTCTTGATGATACCAAAACTGAGAATGTTATGCGTCCCAGTTTAAGTTTTAACAAAATCATTGATGGATTTTAATCAAAATCAATATAGAAGATAATTATTATTTTTAACGGATAGAATAATTTTTCTATCCGCTTTTTGTTATGATTATTAAAGATAAATTCTTTTGCCATTTTGACTTGATCTATCATTCAATTATTTTTAGAAAGATAAAAAGTAGATTAGTTTCCGGCTATTATTGTAATTAAAGAGTAAGCTTATTTTTTTAATTGTCTAGCTTATGAATAAACCTGGTTACTTTTAGTTAGTTTTATTATTCCAATTTATTATCTTGGTTAAAATGGATTTTACATTTGAAATAGTTGATGATCTCTTAATTATTTCTGTGAATATAAAGAAAGCTACTTTTTATGAGTTAAGCGCTTTTAATGAATTATTAAATTATCATTTGACTAAACATTTATTGAATTTCATAGTTGATTTATCGTATTGTGAATATATTGATGCGGTTTTCTTAAGTGGGATTATTAATTTATTGCGTATTTCTTCCGTTCGTGGAGGAAATATGAAAATTATTAAACCACAAAATGATTTTATTAATGTATTTAGTGAATTAAAAGCCTTAAGAGTATTTGAATATTGTACCTCAAAGGAACTGGCAATTAAAGAATTAAATGGGGGATTGAAAATTACACTCTTCAAAGAAAAATTCAATGATACTTATATCCGATATTTGAATTGTTGACTTATAATAGACTTTTAGAATAAAATATTCTCTTAAATTGGTTCTAATAAATTTGATGATCTAGTTGTTTTATTCTAAAGTAAAAATGATGGATTTTATGAAAACTAATATTATTTTAAATACAAATTTCCCGGAACTTAATCTTGTAAAGAAAGGAAAAGTAAGAGATATTTACGATATCGGAGAGCATTATTTAATAGTATCTACCGATAGACTTTCTGCCTTTGATGTAATAATGGCTCAGGGTATTCCTCTTAAAGGGAAAGTACTCACCCAAATTTCAAAATTTTGGTTTGACTATACAAAAGATATTATTCAAAATCACTTGGTTTCTACAAATGTGGAGGAATTTCCTTCTACTTGTAAAAAATAT
>JAJXTM010000349.1 GCA_021783875.1 Bacteroidota bacterium | reverse complement strand
ATTTAGTGCAAAATTCCGGGCAGCAGAGAAATCATTTATCCAATTGAAGTGAAATACCTTAGCGCCGAACTTAGCGGCAATTTCGATTGTTTTGTCCGTGGATCCCGTATCGACTATAACAATTTCATCAACGACCCCTTGAACAGATTCCAAGCAATCATTCAGATATTTTTCTTCGTTCTTGACTATCATACTAAGTGTCAGCATAAACTTAATTTAACTCTTTCTTTTGATTAACAAACAGGATTAACTCATTAGCTACTGTCCGGAATACATTCGACCAATCATCCGGTTCAGATTGTCTGAATAATTTCATTGATGGATACCAAGGCGAATCATTTCTATTGAGCTGCCATCTCCAATCGGGGAAAAAAGGCAGCAATAACCATGTTTTTTTTCCTAAAGCTCCCGAAAGATGAGCTGCAGAAGTATCTACTGTAATTAGCAAATCGAGGTTTACAATAGCAGCTGCGGTATCCGCAAAATCATTTATTTCATTTGACAAAATTTCTGAAACAGGGAAATCAATTTGCAATAATTCATTAGATGACTCTCCTTTTTGAAGGGAAAATAGTTCAATATCATTTACCTGAGAAAGAAATTTAAAGTCTTTTAACGGAATCGACCGCTTTTTATCTCCCTGATGATATCGATTTCCAGCCCAAACTATTCCTACTTTAATTTTGTTACTTATTATTCTTTCATGCCATAATTCAACCTTCTTTGAATCTGGTTGAAGATAAGATTTATCGTCCTGATGCGATTCAAAATCAGGTTTTAACAAAAAAGGCAAACTCAATAATGGTATATAATAATCGTAATCAATAATTGGTTCATCTAGGTTTTTTCTTGGGATAAGCAAATCTATAAAACTTAAATGAGAAAACAAACTAATTAATTGAGGGTCAGCTTCAAAAATTACGAAGCAGCCCTTATTTTTCAATAACGGAATGAATCTGATAAATTGAATTGCATCTCCTAATCCCTGTTCGCTATACACATAAATTTTTTTATTGCAGATATCCTGATTATATAATCTCGGCTTTAGAAAATTTCTTTTTACTGATTCTTCTCTTAAAAGCCTCCATTCATATTCCCGGAAGCCATTATTAAAATCCCTACGTAGTAGAAGTAACAACGATTTGTTCCAATGACTATAAACATGGTTTGGTTCGCTATTAATCGCCATTTCATAATATTTTTCTGCTTCGTTAAAATTAAATAACTGTTCATAAACAACACCTAAATTATAATAAGCATCCGCAAAATTATTTTTAATTTTAACTGCAGAAGAATAGTTCTGAATTGCTAATTCAAAATTATTCATTTTCTTATAGGCATTACCTAGGTTATAAAAAGCTAAATAAATGTTTGGATTGAGCTCAATTGCTTTTTCGTAAAATTGAATTGCCTCGTCAATTAAACCTGATTCCTGGGAAATTAAGCCTAAATTATAATAAGCTTCCCAAAAGGAGGAGTTAAGTTTAATCGCTTCAAAATAATTTGATTTAGCCTTATCAATAAGATTTAATTTTTTTTGAGCAGTTGCCAGAGCCGAGTAGTATTCTGGTTTAGTATTATCCAAACCTATTACTTCAATAAGGTAACCCTGTGCAGTTATGAAATTCCTTTGAGCAAATGCATTCTGAGCATTGCGAAGTAAATGTTGGATTTTTGATTCAAACATAAATTAATTTTGAATTATGAATTATGAATTTTGAATGAAAGAAAGCTGGAATCAAAAAGGATTAATTATTTAATGGATTTTTAATTAATTAGGTTTAATAGATTCTTTGCTGTCTTTGCCCAGGTAAAATTTTTCATATCCTTAGCAGCATTGGAGCCGATTTTTTTAATTTCGTCACGATTAAAATATGCATATTCTAAATCGGCAATAATTTCATCAAAGTCCGGTTCTTTCCAATCGGCAATTAATTCTTTTTCGTTATTGTAAAGTTTAAAATCATGCATTTCATTCAGCATGATAGAATTTTCGGAGGTAAGGATATCTTTATGCCCTGTATTATAAGAAGCAATAGCAGGTTTTCCGCAAGCCATATATTCCATCAATACTAAATTAGTTCCTGCCTCACATCTATTAGGGAACAATCCGACATTTGTCTGCGAATATATTTTTGCCATTTCGATATTATTGACCAGAGGTAAGGTGATAATGCGATTAATATCTAATCCATTTACAAGATATAATCCCCGCATTATTTCCGTCCAATTTTTCCCTTGATAGATATATTTAATATGTTTGGATATATTCATAGCTTCCATTGTCGAAGTATAACTATTATGCCAAGCATTAAGAAGCACAACATCATTATATTTTTGCTGAAGGGTTTTTACTGCTCTAAGAACTAAGTCCTGCCCTTTCCGCAATTCAAATTTACCCCCTGAAAATATTACAAAAAGATCACGATTTAAATTCTCTTCCATCGGATGAAATATATCTTGATCAACACCCTGAATTAAGCAATCGCTATGATTTATACCTTTTTCTAAAAGTTTTTCTAAGCACCAAGTAGAGCCTGCAAATATTTTATCATAAAGTTTTGAATTTTTTAAAGACTCTTCTGTCAATTCATATTCAAAAAATGTATATCCAAAATTTTCACTGCCCCTCACGTTCATTAAACTTTCCAAGCTTAACCCTTTAATAGCATGCACAACTTTCCCTTTAATTATTCCTTGAGAGATTAAGCTTTCATCTTCATTTAGGTCTATTAAATTATCAGAGATATTCGAAAGTTCTTTTTTCAGGTAATTGCTGCAAATGCCCCATCCAAAGTTTACGCCTTTTGTCAAAGCAAGATAAAGAG
>JAJXTM010000348.1 GCA_021783875.1 Bacteroidota bacterium | reverse complement strand
TATTCCTTTTAAAATTTTACATACAAATTTACGAAATTTCTTCAATCCATTTCCTGTGAAATAGCTGAGCTGAAAAATTAACAATCTCATCGGTAAGAAGAAATGAAATTCTGAATGAAGTAGTAGAAATGCCGAATATTTTTATTTTATTCTCTTCCAGCAATTTAATTGAGCTAAGCAATATTGAACTATCGCGGTTTATTCCGTCCCCGATAAGCGAAACAGCGCCCAAACCAGGTTCGATATTTATATTATCAAAAGAGTTTCTTAATTCATCTTTAGATGATTCCCAATCTAATATATTCTTTAAAGATAATAATAACCCGGCTTTTGAATTAGAAGTATTCAATTCATTTGCCGAAAAGTAAATTTCCTTTATCTTATACTGTCTTTTCTCTGAATATTTTAATAAATCCGAAAATTTTTTATGTATTTCGCTGCCGCCGAAAGAAATCCTCACAATTTGATTTTCATGCACAATTGCCTTTACACCTTTTGACAGACCAGATGCCATAATACGAATTATAGTTTCCTTTTTGCCTCCAAATGATTTTCTTGCATAAATGGCTATATTAGATTCTTTAGCAAATTGCACAGCTTGAGCATTTAAAACTTTTGCACCTGCTTCGCTCATCTCCTGCATTATTTCATAGGGAAGTTCAGGCAGGTGTACAGCGCTTTTAATTAAAGAAGGATCAGCGGAATATACACCGTCGACGTCTGAATAAATTTCGCATCGTTCGGCATTCAAAGCCGCAGCGAGTGCAACTGCAGAAGTATCCGATCCACCTCTGCCTAATGTAGTAATATCACGTTTATAACTAACCCCTTGAAATCCACCTACAACTACAACTTTATTATTGGCAATTTCATCTAGGACCCGGAAGGGACGAACTTCGATAACCCTAGCGTCATTATGCCGGTCATTCGTAATAATGCCTGCTTGTGAACCGGTTAACGAAATAGAATCAACTCCCAGATCATTTAGTGCCATGCAGAGAAGTGACATAGTTGTTCTTTCGCCTACACTAAGCAGCATATCCATTTCCCTCATTTGAGGGTTTTTTGAAATTGATTTTGCAAGATCTATCAGCGAGTCAGTCGACTTACCCATTGCGGATACAACAACTACAACATCGTTCCCGGATTTTTTTTCTTCAGAAATTTTTTTTGCTATTAGTAATAACTTATCGACATCGGCAACACTGCTTCCGCCATATTTTTGAACGATAATAGCCATTAGAATATTAAAGTTTTCTTAAATCATCAATAAGCTGCGTTTTGCTTCTTGTTTTATCATCAACTTTTTTAATCATCTTAGCAGGCACTCCGACCATAACAGAATATGGTTCAACATCCTTAACAACTACCGAGCCAGCCGCAATGACTGCACCTTTACCCACCCGCACACCTTCAAGCACAACTGCATTAGCGCCGATTAAAACATCATCTTCAATAACAACAGGATCGGCACTCGGAGGTTCTATTACGCCGGCTAAAACAGTGCCCGCTCCAATATGACAATTTTTGCCTACGATAGCTCTTCCGCCGATAACTACATTCATGTCGATCATTGTTCTTTCACCGATAACAGCGCCGATATTTAAGACAGCGCCCATCATGATAACGCAGTTATCACCGATATCAACCAAATCCCTAATAATTGCTCCCGGCTCAATGCGGGCATTGTACTTTGATAAATCTGCAAGCGGAATTGCAGAATTCCTTCGATCAAGTTCAAACTTATATTTTTTTATGAATTCTTTGTTAGCATTAAGCAGCTCATTGAATTCCTGATATTCGCAAAATAAAATCCCGAAGGAATCTCCGCCAAAATAGTCTAAACTTTCAAAATTTATTTTTTCTAAATTTCCTTGAATATAAACACGGACGGGGGTTTTTCGTTTAGAGTTAGCAATGTAATTTATGATTTCGTAAGAATCCATTATCACTTTCCGTTCTAATTATTGAAAATAACATCGGTAAAAGAATAAAATCCATTCTTTTTATTAATTATAAAATTAGCAGACTTTAGAATTCCCTCTGCAAAAGTCCTGCGCGAAGTAGCGCTATGAGTAATAGATAAGACCTCACCGAGACCGCCGAAACTTATAGTATGGTCGCCAGCAACATTCCCTAATCTTAATGAAGAAATGTTAACGCTTTTACCTTTAATTACATCTTGAATCATTTTTGCAGTGCCAGATGGCTTATCTTTTTTAAATCGATGGTGGGTTTCAGAAATTTCTATATCCCAATCATTCAGCTTCCCATAGGCAATTTCAGCTAGTTTCAGTAGTACCTGGATACCGGTTGAATAATTATAACTTTGTACAACAGGATATTTAATTGATAAATCCTTAAGTAATTGCATCTGTTGATCAGATAATCCGGTAGTAGCAATAATAAGGGGGGATTTAAATTTATCCTGAAAAGCTAAAGTTTTTTCAAATACAACCGGCAGAGAGCAATCGATTAATAAATCAGGTTTATCAAGCAATATCTCATTATCAATATCAAACTGAAAAGCCAGGTCATATTC
This sequence comes from Bacteroidota bacterium, assembly GCA_021783875.1. Taxonomy (GTDB): domain Bacteria; phylum Bacteroidota; class Ignavibacteria; order Ignavibacteriales; family Ignavibacteriaceae; genus FEN-1297. The sequence goes on along the minus strand of JAJXTM010000348.1, from coordinate 287 downwards.
AGCTTCATTAAAAATATTTTTTACTTCACTACCGAGCCTGCCGGACGAACCTATAATCCCGTATTTAATTTTTTCTTTTGACATTTTTAACCGGCTTTCAATATTTTTTGAAATTCACTATCTAAATAAGCTTCACTCTTTTTAGATACCGCTGCCATAGGAAGACGCAAAATATTTTGGCAAAGACCTAATTTAGAAGCTACATATTTTAAAGGAGAAGGGCTAGTTTCAATAAACAGAGCATTCATCATACTTAAATACTTGTTATTTAATTTTTGAGCCAGAGC
>JAJXTM010000347.1 GCA_021783875.1 Bacteroidota bacterium | reverse complement strand
CCTCGGCGGTGAAAATTATTGCCCATCTTATGCATTCCTCCCCAATTGTTAAATGCAGCATCTTTTGCAATTTTTTGTTGTTCAGGAGTTAAAAGTGCATAAATATCCAGCATATGATTTGCAAATGCAACTGAAATCGCATCTCTGTCTTTATTCATTTTCTCAACTTCGTTCAAAACATCATTTCTTGTGAAATCACTTTTTATCCTTAATTCTTTAAGTGCTAGTTTATCTTTTGCCAAAGATGCTCTCAAATCAATCATATTTGATTGAAAAGAAATTTTTAATGCTGCTATTTTATCCTTTTGTTCAGGAGTTAATTTCAATTTTTCTAAAAGAAAATTATGAGCATTTTTCATACCCTGTTTCATTCCCATTCTGCCTTTCATTCCATTTGGTTGTGCAGATAAAAATGCAGTTATTGCAAAGACTATGATTGCTATCACCGATAATTTTTTCATTTTTAGATCCTTTCTATTTATTTATAAGTTTTGATAGTTTGACACTAATGAATTATTTTTGGTTTAAAGCATTATATATTAAACCAAAAATGCTTAAACATTGTCAAATTTTCAAAGATAATTCGTGAATGGCAGAAGATAGTAATGATTTTCAATTGATAAAAGATTTTATATCCGGCAATGAGTCTGCCTTCAATAAAATTGTTCTAAAATATCAGCAAAAAATATATTGGCATGCAAGAAGAATGGCAGGCAATCATTTGGATGCAGATGAAATTGTACAGGAGGTTCTGATTGTTTTATATAACAAATTAAAAGATTTTCAATTTAAATCATCACTTTATACTTGGATTTACAAAATTACTACAACAAGGTCAATTAATTATTTAAGGAAGAGAAACTTAAAACAGGCATTTTCACTTGAAGATAATGAAACAAAATTAGAAATGAGTAAGGATGATATAGTCTTAGATCTAGAATCAAAAGAAAAACTGGAAAAACTTGAAAACGTGATGCAGGAATTACCTTTAAGACAGCGAGAGATTTTTATTATGAGAAATTTTGATGAAATGAGTTATGAGGAAATTTCTAAAATTACCGGCAAATCAGTCGGCGGTTTGAAAGCTAATTATTTCCATGCCCTAAAAAAGATTATGGAGCTAATGAAAAATTATGAAAACTAAAGACAAAATTTTAAAATATATTGACAATAGCCTAGATGAAAATGAGAAAATTCAATTCGAAAAAGAATTGTCCAATTCGGAAGAGTTGCAAAAACAAATTTCGAACTACAGTTCATTCATTAAAGATATAGATAAATTAAAAAATGTTAAGTTTGATGAATCCTATTTTGCTGAAACAATTCCTAAATTCAGATCAAGACAGGAAATTTCTCACAGGTTTTTATTGTTCCCTAGAATTTCTTTAAGTCTAGCATCTGTTGTCTCAGTTGCCTTGATATTTATCTTTACAGTTTTAATAATGAATAAAAAAGATTATCGTCAGAAATCCACTTCAGTTATCGCAGACAAAAGTGTGACCAATGTTTCCGGCTTACTTGATCCGTCAGCAGATCAGATTAACTTGGGGTTTATGACTAATGAAGAATCGGCAAAATTTGATTCTACTTTAAATATAGAAATGAGCAAGGAATTAGATCTATCACCGAAGGATTTAAGTTATCTATCGCCAGATCAGAGTAGTGATTTATCAAGCCTTTTACAAAATATAAATGAAAATGATGCAAATGATATTTACAGGGAAGTTCTAAATCAAAAATTTTTTGGAAGGTCCTCGAAATGAAAAATGTTTTTTTATTTTTTATAATCTTTTCTTTTTTTGCTATCGGAATTTATGCTCAGCCATTTGGCAATAGACAATCAGGTCCAATGAAAAAAATTGAAGAACTGGAAAAAATAAAATTAATAGAAGCTCTTCAAATGAATGAAGAAACTACTTTGCGGTTTTTTTCTAGGTGGGACCAATTTAAAAATAACCAACATAAACTCGTGATAAGTTCAAATGATGTTTTGGATAAACTTGATAGAGTTGTAAGAAATAATAGTGATAAAAATAATCCGGAAATTACTAAAATGATTGACACCTTTTTCGGAATTGAAAAACAAATCCAAAAGAACAAGCGTGATTTTATTTATTCTTTAAAAGATATACTTGATCAAAATCAAATTGCTAAACTTCTAGTATTCGAAAAAAAGTTCAAAGATGAAATTCGAAATTTCCTTTTCAAGCAAAGAAGACAAGGTCCGATGTAAAAGTAGTAGTGTAAGATATATTTTTAAGAATAATTGTTAATAAAATATTTTCAAATCTGTTGTTTATTAAACCTAACAAAGTTATTTTTTGAGATGAAATTTGCGGAAGTGGTGAAATTGGTATACACGCTACTTTGAGGGGGTAGTGCCTTAACTGGCGTACGGGTTCAAGTCCCGTCTTCCGCACTGATTCCTTTCAAAAATATTTCAATACTTTTATTATTAAAATTACTATTTATATGAAATAATATTGTGATAGCTATTTTCCCATTGATAATGATTTAGATCAACTGTTAAATAAATTATTAAAATTATATTTAATTTATATTGTTTCAAGTCTCTTTTATCTTCAGAAAAATTATTTTATGAAAAAAATTCTATTAATATCTTCATTATTACTGATAATGAACCAATCAAACTTTCCTAATGGAAAGACAGATATTGATTCAACATTAATCAAAGGTACATTAGGAAACTGTATCAAATATGCTCTTGATCATCAACCTATTCTGAAACAATCTTTATTAGATGAAAGAATTACAAACCAAACAATAAAAAGTAAATTAGCAGATTGGTTCCCTCAATTGAATTTTAGCTT
>JAJXTM010000053.1 GCA_021783875.1 Bacteroidota bacterium | reverse complement strand
CCGGTTAATTTTCCTTTAACAGCCGGTAAAACTTCACCGACTGCTTTTGCAGCGCCGGTAGTTGAGGGGATAATATTTATTGCAGCTGCTCTACCGCCTCTCCAATCTTTCTTAGAAGGCCCGTCCACAGTTTTTTGAGTAGCAGTATAAGAATGAATAGTAGTCATCAAACCGGTTTCAATGCCTATTCCCTCTTTCAATATAACATGGACTAAAGGTGCCAAACAATTTGTTGTGCACGAAGCATTAGAAATGATATTATGTTTAGAAGAATCATATTCATTATCGTTTACACCCAAAACTATTGTTTTAACATCGCCTTTGCCAGGAGCCGAAATAATTACTTTCTTAGCACCTGCCGTTAAATGACCTTGAGCTTTTGAAGAATCTGTAAATAAGCCTGTTGATTCAATGACATATTCCACGCCAAGCTCTTTCCAAGGCAATTGTGATGGTTCTTTTGTTGCGGCAACGCATCGAATTTTGTGACCGTTGACAAGAAGCACGTCATCTTCGGATACACTAGAATTACTTTTTTCTGTACCTAAGGTACCTTTAAATTTACCATGAACAGAATCATATTTTAATTGATAAGCAAAATATTTTGCATCTGTGCTTACATCAACTACCGCAACAACATCTATTTTGCCTCCCAGTAACCCTTTATCTACTAAAGCACTAAAGACTAAACGACCAATTCTACCGAATCCATTTATACCGACCTTAACTGACATTATGAGCTCCTTTTTTAAATTAATTTTAACAAGTAAAATTAACATAAGCAGCGTTGAATTTCAATCCAGTTTTTGATAAATCCGAAATGCTGTGAAGAATTTTAAGAATAAGATAAATTTATGCGATTAAAATGCCTTAATTCCTATTTAATTCTTAAGGAAATTACAATAGGTTATTTTTTCCTATAATGCCTTTTATTTAAATGAGGATTTTCTTTAGTAACACTTGTCAGCCAATAACCTGCAACAATATCCGGTATGTCTTTTATATTCCATTTAATTTTTTGACCATCCCAATCATCCGAACAATTATTTGTCACATCCCTGATCAGTACTTCTTTTACAATCTTTCCGTAATATCCCGGTAAGAATCCAATTGCTGTACATATATAAGAGCGATCACCGGATTTTACTGTACTATCAAATAAAATCACCGGATCATTTTTTGTTAATTCATCAAGTAATAATTGAGGAGAGGGACTGCCTTCAAAATATTTTAAGTGCAGAATATATTTAGAATTATTATAATTAATTTTCCATCCGTTTAAGTTTGTAGTTATAGATTTCAAATTCTTGCTCCAAATAGGAAGATTGGCATAAGGATTAGTCAATTTGAATGATTGCTTAATAATATCTTCCTGAGATAACCTAGAGTTATGATAGTTTAGGATTATTTGAACATTAGCTGCCCAGATCCATGCAGGTGAATGTTGTTCGGCAAAAACAAATGTTTGAGTGTCTTTTTCGATACCTGAATAAACTAACTGACTTTTTAAAACAGATTGGCATGATAGCCAAATTAAAATTCCTATTAAAACAGAAAATAATTTAGATAATTTCATTATTGCCTCTTTTCATTTTATAATATTGTTTAACAGTTCATTATAAGATAAACAAAATCTTGAGAAATACTTTTAATTTCTTTTTTAGATTACAAGTTCTAGTCCAATTGGGCAATGGTCAGAACCCGTCACATCGCTTAAAATAAAAGCGTTTCGTATATTATCTTTAAAATTTTCTGAAACAAAGAAATAGTCAATTCTCCATCCGACATTTCTTTCGCGGGCACGGCTAACTTGATCCCACCAAGTATAGTTCCCGGGTTCATTATTAAACATTCTGAAAGTATCCAGATAACCATTATTAAGGAACTTATCAATCCAAGATCTTTCTTCAGGAAGAAATCCAGATATATTTGAATTTTCTTTGGGACGCGCTAAGTCAATTTCTTTATGTGCAGTATTTACATCCCCGCAGATTATTATTTTGGTATTTTTCCCCTTTAAATTATTTAAATAATTAAGGAATGCTTCATAGAATTCCATTTTATATTTAAATCTTTCAGGACTTGCTTTTCCGTTAGGATAATAAATATTTAGTAATATAAAATTAGTATATTCAGCAATTAATATTCTCCCCTCATTATCAAACTTTTCAATACCAAATCCTTTTTTAATGCTTTGCGGTTTTTCTTTCGAATATATAGCAACGCCGCTATAACCTTTTCTCTCACCGGAACAGAAGTATGAATGATAGCCATCAATATTAATTAATTCTTTTGGAAGCTGTTCTTCATGTGCTTTTGTTTCCTGCAAGCAGAGAATATCTGGTTGAGTTTTATTGACCCAATCCAGCAAGCCTTTTTTATGCATAGCTCTAATGCCGTTAACGTTCCACGATAATATTTTAGGATTATTCATATTAGATTTATATTATTTATATATTACTATTTAATTGCTAATTTATTCATAAAAATCTTATTTGTCAATTTTAAGATAAATAAGATCTTTTCATTCAGTATGAGACAGCGCTCACCTTAAAGCATTTAATTAACAAAGTGGTTTTTACTATTTTTAATTTAGTAATTTATAGTTTTATTATCGGAGTTTAACATAAAAAAAATAAATAATAATGATGAAGGTAAATCTAAAATTTCTTCATTGTTAAAACCATATTCCGGGATGATTATTCTTCTTGTCATTTTTGCTATACTTGGGAATGGAGCAAACCTTCTTATTCCAAAAATTATTTCGCGTGGAATTGATGATTATACAAGCAGACATTATGTTTTGAATAAAATTGCAATAGAATTTCTTGCCGCTACATTTATAATATTTGTTTTTTCATATCTTCAAAATATCATACAAACTTATACTTCCGAACGTGTTGCCCGTGACTTAAGAGAACAATTGTCTAATAAAATTTCTCAACAAAGTTTCACTTTCATTCAAGAATCGAATCCTTCAAAATTATTAACAAATATGACTTCCGATATAGATTCAGTAAAAATGTTTGTTTCACAGGCAGTTTCATCTATTACTTCATCAATATTTATAATTTTAGGGACAACAATTATATTGCTGACGATTGATTGGGAATTAGCTTTAACAGTTATATGCATTATCCCCATTATAGCTGTTATGTTTTTTATTGTTCTTAAGAAAGTGCGGTTATTATTTAAAAAGAGCCGTGAAGTAATTGACTGGCTTAATAAAGTAATCAATGAAAGCATATTGGGTGCAGCTGTAATTCGTGTGATTAACTCCCAACAAATTGAATATCAAAAGTTTTTAGCAGCGAATACTGAAGCAAAAAATCTTGGTATTTCCATCCTTACTTTATTTGCTACTTTAATTCCGGTTATAACTTTAGTTTCTAATCTTGCAACACTTTCTATTCTTGCTTTAGGTGGGCATTTTGTAATAAATGGACGAATTTCACTCGGAGACTTTGCTGCTTTTAATAGTTATGTAACAATTCTCATTTTCCCTATAATAATAATCGGATTTATGAGTAATGTGATTGCACAAGCTACAGCATCATATCAAAGAATAGAGCGAGTTTTGAAAGCTCAAGATATAATTGAAGCCGGTACAATAGTTAAACCGTTAAAAGGTAATATAAATCTAAGAGGTATTTCCCTTTTATATGACGGTAAACCGATACTAAAAAATGTTTCAATAAATATAAAAGCAGGTTCTAGGACTGCAATCATTGGTCCTACCGCAGCCGGAAAGAGTCAACTTTTATATTTACTTACAGGGCTAATTAAACAAAATTCCGGAACAATTGAATTTGATGGTCAGAATATCGATGACTATAAACAAGATTCTTTTCACAAGCAAGTTGGATTTGTTTTTCAGGACAGTATATTGTTCAATATGAGTCTGAGAGAGAATATTGCTTTCAGCAATATTGTTACAGATGAGTCATTGAAGAAATCATTGGAAACTTCGGAATTGAATGAGTTCGTTGAACTTTTGCCGCAAAAGTTGAATTCAATTGTTTCTGAAAGAGGTTCAAGTCTTTCGGGAGGACAAAAGCAAAGGATTATGCTTGCTAGAGCATTAGCACTTAATCCAAAAATATTATTACTTGATGATTTTACAGCAAGAGTTGACAGCCAAACCGAAGAGAAAATATTAAACAATGTAAATAAGAACTATCCGGGAATAACACTTATTTCAGTTACTCAAAAAATTGCACCAGTAGAGAATTATGATCAAGTTATTCTTCTAATGGAAGGTGAAGTCATTGCTGCAGGGAATCATAAAAAATTGTTAAATAATTGTCCCGAATACATTCAAATTTATAATTCACAACGAAGTACAAGCCATTATGAACTATAATCTTAATATACTTTCAGAAGATACCGCCAAGAAAAAGTCAACTTTTGCGGCTGTTAAAAGTTTAGTGTCTTATGTTGTGGAAGAAAAAAAAATATTATTCTTGGCATTTTTTGCCATGATTATTTCGGCAATATTTTCTCTTTTAAGTCCGGTGATCATTGGACATGTAATTGACAAATATATTCAGTCAAAACAATTTCATGGAGTTCTTATTTATAGCGGAATCCTGTTGGGGATGTATTTAATAAGTTTTATTGCGGGATATTTGCAAACTAAACTGATGGGTACAGTTGGGCAGAATATGTTATTTTCTCTTCGTAATGCTGTATTTAATAAACTTCAGGATTTGCCGGTTGATTTCTTCAATCAGAATAAAGCCGGTGATTTGATATCTAGAATTAATAATGATACTGATAAAATTAATCAATTCTTTTCACAGTCTCTAATGCAATTCCTTAGGTTTATTTTAATTATGATTGGAGCTGGAATATTTTTACTATCCATCAACTTTCAGTTAGGCTCAGCAGCGCTTTCACCAGCACTAATTATATGGTTATTTACAACTACCATATCAAAATGGGTAAAACGTAAAAATCAAATTAATCTTAAAAGCACTGGGAATTTGAGTGCATCAGTGCAAGAGAGTCTTAACAATTTTAAAGTAATTATTGCATTTAACCGTCGTGATTATTTTAGAAAAAAATTTAGTGAAGCAAATCAGAATAATTATTTAACATCGATTAAAGCAGGGCTTGCAAATAACTTGTATATGCCTGTTTATGGATTCTTTTCAAACATCGGTCAATTAATTGTACTAACATTCGGAATTTACCTTATTTCTAAAAATATTTTTTCCATAGGCTTATTAATAAGCTTTCTGGCATATATAACAAGCTTTTATAATCCTCTAAGGCAATTAGCTTCACTATGGGCAAATTTTCAAGTTGCTTTAGCAGGTTGGGATAGGATATCTCAAATTATGGATTTAGATAATAATATGCCTATAATTGAAGATAATAGCCATAATAAATCTGATTCTATTATAATATTTAAAAATGTTTTTTTTACATATCCAAACGGCAATGAAGTCTTACACAATATTAATTTCAAATTGGACAGAGGAAAAACCTATGCGTTTGTCGGACCAACTGGCGGCGGGAAAACCACTACGGCATCTTTAATAGCAAGATTATATGATCCGAATAAGGGTAAAGTTTTACTTGAAGGGAAAGATATTCGCTCATTCTCACGTGAACAGAGGACAAAAAAAATTGGATTTATATTACAAGAGCCTTTCCTATTTACCGGAAATGTCAGAGAGAATATTTTGTATGGGAATCCTGATTATAAAAATTATAATAATGAACAACTTTATGAGGAAATTCTTAACTCAGGGCTGAAAAGTTTAATAGAGAGATTTGAATCTGGACTTGATACAAAAGTACAAACATCAGGTGAAGTTATTAGTCTGGGGCAAAAGCAGCTAATAGCCTTTATGAGAGCAATCTTGAGAAAACCTGATTTACTGATACTAGATGAAGCTACGGCTAATATTGACACAGTAACTGAGCTATTACTAGAAAACATATTAAACAAGCTTCCATCATCAAGCACAAAAGTTATAATTGCACATAGGTTAAATACTATAGAAAATGCTGATGAAATTTATTTTGTTAATTCCGGTGAGGTCACTCCTGCTGGGTCTCTAAATGATGCTATGAATATGCTTATGAAAGATAAAAGAGTAAGTTAACAATTATTTTTTAATTGGTATAATTTTAATTTTATAATTTAAAATTTCCGAAAGTTATTGTTTAATGGACATACATAATGTTTAAAGATTCACTAAACTATTTCCTAAATTCACTGTATTTATCATGGAGTTTTGTAATATATTAAAAATTTTACTGGTATTTCCATCATCAAAACCAGTAATTTTAGCTTGGTTGTGCAATTTGGTAAATCCCTGAACATTTTTGACGACTCCAGTTGGTAGATATTTTTATATAAATTTTATTCGTAAAAATAGTATACCTATTATTCAATTTTTGATGTTGTTAGGTCTAAGAAAATGTTAATTTGACATAGTAAGTAAACCAATTTATTTTAATAGCGAGTATTAATAGGAGACTTGTATCAAGGGTATTATTTGTAGATCAGAGAGCAAAGATTATTACGTTCTCCCGGAAGGAAAGGAGAATCAGGTGAGATGTTCTTTGCGTGGTAAATTCAAAAAAGAATTTAAATTTAAAAAGGATAAACTTTTTAAAACGGGAATAGCGGTGGTAGGAGATTTAATTAATTTTGAATTAGAAAAAGACGGTACAGGTACTATTGATTTCATAGAAGAAAGAAAAAATTACATTTCAAGGAAAGCTCCCTTAGCTCAAGGTTCAAGCTACCGCGGCGAACGGCTTGAGCAGGTTATTGCCTCAAATATCGATAATCTTTTTATTATTACAAGTACAGCCAGACCTGAGTTCAATAATAAAACCATAGATAGATTAATAGTGGCTGGTGAGAGTTCAAAATTGAATATCATAATTATTATCAATAAAATAGATATTGGTAATCCTGAAACTTATGTGGAATGGTCAAATTTATATAGAGTTATTGGATATAAAACAATTTTGACAAGTAAAATTACTGGGGATGGATTTTCCGAAATAAATGAATTGATTATCGGGAAAAGAAATTTATTTTGGGGTCAATCGGGAGTAGGTAAATCTTCCATTTTGAATTATTTATTCCCAGGGATTAATCTGAATACAGGAGAAATTAGTAACGCTACAAATAAGGGGAAACATACGACAGTAACTAGCTTAATGTTAAAAGTGAAAGCTGAAACCTATATTATTGATACCCCTGGAATAAGAGAAATTGATCCATTCGGGATTAGGCAAAAAGATCTTGGACACTATTTTATTGAATTTGCAGAATTTATTAATAAATGCAGATTCAATACGTGTACTCATGACCATGAGCCAGGTTGTGCTGTTATTGAAGCTGTTGAACAAAATAAAATTTCCGAAAAAAGATACGATAGTTATCTGAGAATGCTAGAATCTATTGAAGAAGATATTTTTTTCTAAAGTATTTAAGATTACAAAATTCTTTTCTATAATTGAGAACATATTTTATAAATTTATATTCAAACTAGAAAAATATAGTAAATGGAAGAATTTATTTCATTATCGGTGAATTTATTTACAAAATTTCTCTCCGATTCAGAAAGTATAATTAAGAAAAATAATACATCTAGCTATCTGGTAAGCTTTGCACTAAATTATCCAGCTTCAAATCTCGAGACTAAGTTTGATTTTCTTCTGAAACTGCATGAAAGATCATTTTATTTTGAAAAGCCGGATGAAAACTTTATCATTTTTGGTATGGATGAGACCTTAAATATTACTGAAAACGGTGAAAAACGGTTTTCTGCAACTGATAAAAAAATTAAAGAGTGGAAAGAAAAATTTTATTCGAATTGGTCGCAATTTGCCGGTATTGTATTCCCTCTTTTTCTTGGCTCAATTAAATTTGCAGTAGAACATGCTGATAATGACTGGAGTGATTTTAATGATAGTACTTGGTTTGTCCCGGAAGTTTTACTTTATAAAGTTAAAGAGCAAAGATTTTTATTATTTAATTTTATCTTTTCTCCTGAATTTTCAAAAGGTGTAATTATTAATAAATTTAGATCAAAACTTGAAAAACTCTTTAATAATAACTTTCAAATTAAGGAAAGACCAATAAGTAAAATTCTGCAGGTCTTAGGTTCTTCTCCAAAAGATAAGAAGAAATGGAAAAATCTTGTAAATGATGCACTTGATAAAATTTCGGGAAAAGAAATAAAAAAGATAGTCCTTTCCCGAAGAGTTGAATTACTACTGACTGATGAACCAGATTTTTATACAATCTTAAGGAGACTTCGCCAAGATTATGGCGATACTTATCTGTTTATTAATCATCACGGGAAATCCTCTTTTTTCGGTGCAACTCCTGAAAAACTGGCTAAAATGACTGATGGGAGAATTGAAATTGATGCATTAGCAGGCTCAGCACCAAGAGGTAAAAATGATTCAGAAGACTTGGAATTTGAAAATAATCTTTTATCTGATAAAAAAAATTTGAATGAACATAATTTTGTAATTGATCATATAAGGAGCTCAATTACAAATTTTACAAAAGATTTTACTATTTTACCAAACTCTAAAATAAGGAAACTTGCTAATATCCAACATCTTTGGACAAAGATTTCAGCAACATTAAATCCGGATAGTTCAATGATGCTTTTGTTAAAAGAACTATTCCCTACTCCTGCAGTATGCGGAATTCCTAAAGATACTGCTCTTCAATTAATTAAAAAATTAGAAGGCTATAAACGAGGTCTATATTCAGGTACCGTTGGTTGGTTCAATTTTAATAACGAAGGCGAGTTTGTTATTGGAATTCGTTCGGCACTATCTTTAAATAATAAATTAATAGCATTTGCTGGTTGTGGCATTGTAGAAAATTCTGATCCTGAATTAGAATACCAGGAAACAGAATTGAAGTTGAAAACAATTCTATCTTTATTCAATGAAAATCAAGATTAATCGTAATACTATTTGGGCTGAAGCTTTTGTGAATGAATTGGTTTCAAGCGGAATAAAATATGCTTCCCTATCACCGGGTTCCCGCAACACTCCGTTAACATTAGCTTTTGCAAGTAATAAGAAAATAAAATCATTTGTTAATGTTGACGAAAGAAGCAGCGGCTTTTTTGCATTAGGACTTGCAAAATCAATCAATTCTCCAGTTGTGATTGTTTGTACTTCAGGCACTGCAACTGCTGAACTATACCCTGCAATAATTGAAGCATACCAGCAAAGAGTCCCATTAATAATTTGTACTGCAGACAGACCAGCAGAACTACGCGGACGCGGAGCAAATCAAACAATAAACCAAAACAACTTATACAAAAATCATATCCGTTGGTTTTATGATGCAGGTTTACCCGAACCTTTTCTAAAAGATATTATAAAGCTTAAAGCAGCTGCCAAATTAGCAGTAAATAAATGCAACATAATTGCAAAAGGTCCTGTGCATATCAATTTCCCTTTCAAGAAACCATTTGAGCCAAATACTATTACTGATGAAATTGATGAAAGACACTTAATATTTAAAGAAGAAAACTTAAATAATGATAAAATATTATCCGGCAAAAAAGTAATAAAATATTCCAATAGATCCTGGTTTAAAAATATTTATTCATTAATTACCTCAAAAGTAAAAGGAATAATAATATGCGGGCCGGGCAATTTTAATAAAGATTTTATCAAAGAATGCAATAACTTATCTATAAGATTAGGTTATCCGATTTTTGCCGATGGAACATCACAATTTAGATTTGGAATTCACAATAAATCAAATATAGTTTCAAATTATGATGCACTTCTGCGTTCATCTAATTTTTCAAAAAAAATTCAGCCGGAAGTAATTTTACAATTCGGTAGAACAGTCACGTCCAAAGGTTTAGAGACATTTTTAAAAAGCTGCCCTGCCGAAAGATATATGATTAATGATTATGGAGATTGGTTTGATCCTGCGGAGCAAGCTAAGGCTGCATACAAAAGCGATCCTCATCAATTTTGCAAGCAAATGAATAATGTACTTGAGTTAAACAAATTCAAAAGAGAACTTACTGAATGGCAATCATTTATATTCAATGCTGAAAATAAATCTTCCAAGATAAGAGATAATATCATTAATAAATCAAGCTCTTTAAATGAATGCAGGATAATTGAAGAAATATTAGAGATTGCGCCTAAAGGAACCAATATAATGTTATCCAACAGTATGCCGATAAGAGATTTTGATTATTTTGCTTCAATAAAGAATAAAGTAATTAACGTTTATAATAATCGAGGAGCGAGCGGAATTGACGGGATAACTTCTACGGCATTCGGAATTTCAGCAGTAAGTAGTAAACCAACGATTTTATTGACGGGAGATCTCGCTTTTTATTATGATCTCAATGCTCTTTTAATATCTCAAAAAATTAAAACATCATTGACAATAATTTTACTAAATAATAACGGCGGAGGAATTTTTGAAGTTCTTCCCATTTCAAATTATGGAAAAATATTCAAAGATTATTTTGTTGTTCCGCATAAATTAAATTTCTCGAAGCTTGTAAATGCTTATAATGGAAAATTTTATTCTGTCAAAAACTGGAAGCATTTTCACAAACTACTTGACCAAGGATTAAAAAATAAATACATGACAGTGCTTGAAGTTAAAACTGACGCTGTTAAATCCCTAAAATTAAGAAGAAAATTTTGGGACAAGGTGAATATTTCTTTTTTTGAAAATTAATATTGACATAATTACTTAGCAATTCTATTACTGATGCATATTAGATTTGAAGATATTTCGTTATTTTTTCAGGGACCAGAGTCTAGTATACCTAAAGGGAATTATATTTTCTTTATACATGGATTTACAGGTAGCTCATTAGATTGGAAAGAAATAATCCCATTTTTAAATGATAATTTTCAATGCATTACTTTAGATTTAATTGGACATGGGAATAGTGACTCTCCAAAAGATGTTTCATATTATAGCTCAGATTCTATTAATTCGCAATTAAAATTAATTGTTGAGCACATTACCGATCAACCTATAATATTAGCAGGTTATTCTATGGGCGGTAGAGTAGCATTAAACTTTGCAATTGAAAACCCTTCATTTATTAAAGCTTTAATTTTGGAAAGCACAACAGCAGGTATAAAAGAAGAGCATCTTAGGATTGAGAGAATAATTCAGGATGAAAAGTTAGCCTCTTTTATTAAAAATAATTCAATAGAAAAATTTATTGATTATTGGATGAATATTGATTTATTCTCGACACAAAAAAAACTCACGAAAAAAAAATTAGAAATATCGAGAAATCAAAAACTTCAAAATAATAAGATTGGTTTAATTAATTGTTTAAAAGGTTTCGGAACTGGAAAAATGACTCCCCTATATGAAAGGCTTTCAACTTTTTACCCTGAGACTTTACTAATTAACGGAGAATTAGACAAGAAATTTTGTGACATTAATACTGAAATGGCTAACATTTTACCATCAGTAAAACATGAAATTATAAGAAATTGTGGGCATAATACTCATTTTGAACAGCCTAAACTTTTTATCGAAGAAATTAATAATTTTCTAAGAGAATTCTAACTTTATAAACTTTTCTATATTTTTCCACGAGTAAAAATTTAAGGTATAAAATGAAATTTAAATGGAAGAAATATAACAAATATCACGATATTATTTATGAGAAAATGGACGGAATTGCAAAGATTTCGATTAATCGTCCGGAAGTTCGTAATGCCTTTCGCCCGGAGACAGTTTCGGAAATGTATGATGCTTTTTCAGACTCCAGAGAAGATCAAACAATCGGAGTTATATTATTAACCGGGAAAGGACCTAGCAAGGATGGTAAATATTCTTTTTGCTCTGGTGGCGATCAAAGAATTCGCGGTGATAACGGTTACTTGGGAAAAGACGGAGTACCGCGATTAAATGTCCTTGATTTGCAAAAATTAATTAGAAGTATTCCTAAACCGGTAATAGCACTAGTTGCCGGATATGCTATTGGTGGCGGACATGTCCTTCATGTTGTATGTGATTTAACTATTGCCGCTGACAATGCAATATTCGGACAGACCGGTCCAAAAGTCGGCAGTTTTGATGGAGGATTTGGAGCAAGTTATTTAGCAAGAGTTGTCGGACAGAAAAAGGCTCGAGAAATTTGGTTTTTGTGTGAAAAATACAATGCTTCTGAAGCAATGGATATGGGATTGGTCAATAAAATTGTTCCCGTTGACGAATTAGAGAATACTGGGATAGAATGGGCAAAGAAAATACTTCAACATAGCCCAATGGCAATTAGATTACTAAAATCTGCTTTCAATGCAGAACTTGACGGGCAAGCTGGTATTCAAGAATTGGCCGGAAACGCTACATTACTTTATTATATGAGTGAAGAAGCAAAGGAGGGAAAAAATGCATATCTAGAAAAGAGGAAACCAAATTTTAGCAAATTCCCTAAATTACCATAAGAAGATATGAACCAAGATTTACAAAATATTACAAAATTTCAAAGTTGGTTGCTAGCAGCACGACCCAAGACCTTATTAGCTGCATTTGTTCCTGTCATTGTGGGCTCAGCTCTTGCAATAAACAGCGGAAAATTTTTACTTTTGAATTCACTAATCGCTCTGCTTTGTTCCCTGTTAATTCAAATCGGAACTAATTTTACAAATGATTTATATGATTTTCTTAAAGGCGCAGATAATCATAAGAGAAAAGGACCATTAAGGGTTTTATCTTCCGGTTTAATTACTGTTACAGAGATGAAAATGGGTAGTTTTCTTATTTTCTTTTTATCTTTTTTATT